>CAZNLI010000003.1:81143-85398 GCA_964574125.1 uncultured Methanoregula sp. | reverse complement strand
CTCGTCCGGGCTGAAGGCATGGATGTGGACTTCCGGGGCCACCTCGTGGATCCAGTGAATCAGGTCGATGTACGTATCGAGGGTAAATGCCGGGTTGACACCCGAGAGGAGGCAGACCTCGGTTACCCTGCGCTCCGACGCCATGCGTGCCTGCGCCTGGATGGCATCCCTGCCAAGGCAGTAGGCACCGGGATCCCCTGCCCGCCGTCCGAAACCGCAGAACCCGCACAGGTTCTTGCAGATATTGGTGACATGCAGGTTCTGGTTCCGGACATAGGTGACAACATCCCCTGCTTTCCTTTCCCGGACCTCATCGGCAGCTGCCGCAACGGAGAGAACGTCCCGTCCCTTCACGTTCAGGAGCGCCGCCGCTTCCTGTTCCGAAAGCCGGTGCCCGGCAGCGGCATCCCGTAGTATGGTATGTATGTCCATCCGAATCTGAAAGTCTATTTTTTCTTCTTCTTGCCGGGTTTCCTTGCTGTGGCGACGTCCCTTTCCCCATTTTCACGGCGGCGGAGGTACCACTCGTACGCAACCATGAGAACCACGACAATGATGATAACCTCGGTGATATGCAGGGGGAGCAGGCCGACGAGAGGTATGACAAAGAGCGACTTGCCCACAACCCATTCCTCTTTCACCGGTTCTATGGCTGTCGTCAGGGAGGCGGGCAGGTATCCCTGGTCGCTCGCGATGTTATTGTCTCCCTTGGTGATGTACCCCCCGTGTGCTGCAGCATCCCCGTACCGGATGTACCCGGAGCCGTTGACCACATACTCGTCGGGAAGGAAGTACTTCGCGGACAGCGCGGGAAAGCCTATGCCCTTTGCATTGGCGGAGATATTCCGGGGAGGCGTGGTGTTCCCGGGATACAGGATATGATACCCGTACGTGGTGTCGCTACTGGTTTTCAGGGGTATGTATGCAGAGGGGGTGACCTGCCCGCGGTACGGGTTGAGATACGACGGCTCGGGTTCGCCCGCGTCCACCCACGTCATGGCCCGGTGGATGATCGGGTGCTGTACCGAGAGCGGGAGCAGGCCGACGGAGGACCAGAAATCCTTCACACCGTTGGGCCGGTAGATGATCACGTCGCCGTAATCGCCGAATTTCTGGTACCCGGTGCTCCTGGATTCGTTCCAGGTCATGAGTTCGCCAAACCGGTCTTTCTCGACAACGACCACGAGATCCCCCACGTTCATGTGGGGCACCATGCTCTCGGATTCAATGGTGACGATCGCCGGCCATGTCCCGCAGATGAGGTAGAGCGCAAGCGCAATTCCCCCGACGACCGCGATAACCCAGAGGAGATCCCGGGCGAGCGAGACCGCCCAGTGTTCGCTTGTCCGGAAGGCGGTGATCATCCCGCCAATGGTCCTGTCCTTTCCTGCATCTCCCATTTGTCTGGTGTTTGTTGGATGTTGCGGTTAATATATCGCACCATATGAACGTCCGGGGCCGGAACCTGATGGTATATCTTATCCTTGGAGTAAGTACTACCCATGCTTGATGCGCAGCAGATCGCGCTCCGGTTCCTCTCTACCCGGCTCCAGGTTCACCCCGACGTCGTACGGTACATCCAGGAGCAGGATAACCCGGACCTGATCGAGCGCATCATCGCAGGGGTTCCCCCGGAAACCCTTGTCGTCACCCCGAAACATATCCCCGGTATCGAAATCCAGCGGGACGGGGTCCGGTTCCTGACAGATCCCTGCCTCGAAGTTGTGAACGGCGCAGCAGGCACTTCGGGATGCGTGAACGGGACCGCCGATTACCTGTATTATTTCCGGGACCGGTACCAGCGGCTCGGGGAGATGATTAAGAACCGTACCAGTGCCATGCCGATCGAGGGATTGATCCGTTCCAACCGGTACCGGCAGGAAGAATGCACGGTCATCGGCATGGTTTCCGATGTCAAGAGCACCACGAACGGGCACCGGATTGCCGATATCGAGGACCCGACCGGTGCGATTGCCACCCTCTTCCTGAAAGACAAGCCGATATTTGCCGATGCGGAACGTCTCGTCCATGATGAAGTGATCGGGGTCAGGGGCAAGCTCTCCAATGACGGCAAGCTCTTCTTTGCCGAAAAGATGTACCGCCCCGACATCCGGATCGATAACACGCCTTTTAAGAGCGAGAAGCCGGGCAAGGCGGTCCTCATCTCCGATGTCCATGTCGGCAGCAACACGTTTCTCGAAGCTGAATGGAACCGGTTTGCCGACTGGCTGCAGGACGATCCTCCCGGCTACCTGCTGATTGCCGGGGATCTCGTGGACGGGGTCGGCATCTATCCCGGCCAGGAGCAGGAACTGACGATTAAGAACATCCACGAGCAGTACGACCGGTTTGCCGGGATGCTCCGCGATCTCCCTTCACGTATCCAGATCATTGTTGCGCCGGGGAACCACGATGTTGTACGGGGTGCCGAGCCCCAGCCGGTGATCCCGGAACCGTTCTCCTCGAAGTTTCCCGGGAACTGCACTCTTGTCGAGAACCCCGCGCTCGTCAGCCTCCAGGGGGTGCGGGTGCTGATGTACCACGGGAGGTCGATCGATGACATGATCGGGCTCATACCCGGCGCAAGTTACGAGAAGAGCGGCCAGATGATGGAGGAGATGCTCGCCCGCCGGCACCTTGCGCCGGCATACGGGAGGAAGACCCCGATTGCGGCAGGCAGGCAGGACCGGATGATCATCGATCCCGTCCCCGAGATCCTCCATACCGGCCATGTCCATATCCGCGGCATCACCCTGTACCGCGGGGTGCTGGGCATCAACGCCGGGACATGGCAGTCCCAGACCGCGTTCCAGAAGCAGATGAACGTGCACCCGACCCCGGCGCAGGCAGTTGCCGTCGACCTCCAGACCCTGCAGCCGGAGACGTTTACGTTTGCGTCGTAAAACGGATTCCTGCCGGATTTCTCTTTAAAAAACCGGTTATCGGTCGCTGACCGTCAGTCTCAGTCCGTAATGCCGGTCCCTGCAGCCTCCCGCAGGATGCCCGCAAGATTGTCAATGAGATGGGAAAAGAGCGCCGGCTCCCTGCCGGGATCCCCGTCATCAGACGATCCGGTATCGGGCTGGATCCCAAGCAGCGTCACGGCTGCCCCGGTCTCCCGCTCCAGGTACTCCATCACGACAGACAGGGGAAGAGAATGGGTTGAGAACAAGGTTGCCGGGATTGCTGCCGGTGCAATGACTTCCGCTGTCCCGGGAGGGATCCCCATGTCCGCGGAATCGAGAAGGAGGATATGATCCGGCCGGTACGCACGGACCGGCCCGGTCATGGTCTCGGGCACCGTTCCTGCGAGAAAGACCCTGATCCCGGGCAGATCAAGGGTCATAATCTCCCGTGCCGCCACCATACCCGGCCGGTCGACCGGGGAAAGCTCATCGCCGATCCCGATGACCGCAATCCGTTTCGCGCCGGAAAGCCTGCGCCGGAGGTCATCCAACCCTCCGATGCCTGCCGTTGCCATCAGGCAGTGACCTCTTCCTTGTCAGTGCCGCACGGCGCTGGTTCGCAGGTGAGCCGGATGGCGCCTGCCGGGCAGTACCGCTCGCAGAGGCCGCAGCGGATGCACTTGTAGAGACTCACCCGGGGTTTCTTCTTGCGTATCATGGTCTTCCCCCTGAACTCCACGTCGCGTGGGCTCTCGGTCATCGTGACTGCCCGGGCCGGGCAGACGAGCGAACATTTCGCGCACCCGATGCACCTGTCGTCAGAGATTTCAACCTTCCCCCGGAACCCCGGCGGCACCGGCACCTTCTCCTTCGGGTAGAGGATGGTTACCGGCCGCGAGAAGAGGTTACGGAACATCTCGGTAAGGACGCTCACGGGATCACCTCCGCCGACATCATGACAAGCACGAGAGCGACCTGGAAGAGTGCGGCACCTGCAATGTATTTCCAGCCGATATCGTTGAGCTGGTCGATCCGGATACGACCGGTGGCAGCCCTGATGGCAGAGAGCACGAGGAGAATACAGAGTGTCTTTGCTACAAAGATGAGGAGGCCGGCGAGCCCGGAGAGCCAGGCCGGCCCAACAGCCCACGGGAGCAAAGGTCCGCCAAGGAACACTGCTACGACAAGCCCGCTGCCGGCAACGAGCGAGACATCCATGGCAAGGTGCATGAGGGCAAGCCTTCGCCCGGTCAGTTCCGTCCAGGGCCCGGCCACGATCTCAGTATCCGCTTCCGGGATATCGAACGGGGGGCGCTCCAGCTTTGCCTGCAGGGTGATGAGGGCAACGA
>CAZNLI010000003.1:55410-81043 GCA_964574125.1 uncultured Methanoregula sp. | reverse complement strand
GGGATATCGAACGGGGGGCGCTCCAGCTTTGCCTGCAGGGTGATGAGGGCAACGATAAACCCGACCGGCTGGAGCACTGCACACCATGGATGTGCCTGCTGCCACGCCGCGATCGCCGAGATCGACCAGGATCCTGCCATCAGTGCCGGGGCGAGAAGCGCAAGGAAGAACGGGACCTCGTAGATGAAGAGCATGGTGACTGCCCTGACCCCCCCCATGGCTGCATAGACGTTCCTGCTCAGCCAGCCCAGGAGGAAGAGCAGGATGGTTGGTATGGCGAGGAGGTAGAGCACAAGGACGAGGTCCCCCTCGAACGCCAGCGGACTTGCGCCAATGACCGGCACGTAGATGAACGCGGTCATTACCGCTGCGAGAGCAATGAGCGGCGCGGCATCAAAGATCCTGCGGTCGATGCCGGCAGGATCGATGACCTCTTTTGCGAGCATCTTGACCAGATCGGCATGGGGTTGGTACCACGGGGGACCGACCCGGTGCTGCATCCGTGCGGTGATCCGGCGGTCGAGGTATTCCAGCAGCAGGGCATAGGCAAGGAGGAAAAGAAATCCCGGGAGGACGAGGACGTAGAGGGTGAGGAACAGGATGTCGTTCATGGAGAACCCCCCTTACCGGCATTGTTGCAGGACTGCTTCCGTGCCGTATTCCACGGCATTGTCCGGATCCTGCCGCTGTCCCGGTCCACGACCGTGATCCGCGACGTGCAGGAGAGGCAGGGGTCGATGGCGGCAACGATCACCGGCACATCGGCAAGGTTCCGGCCGGTGAGGGCGGCGGCAACCGAGGTCCAGTTTGCCAGCGTGGGGGTGCGGATATCAATGCGTTCGACCCTGTCCGTGCCATTGGTCCGGATGAAGTGGACAAGCTCGCCCCGGGGAGCTTCGTACCGCGAGAGGATCTCTCCCGCGGGAGCAGTCTTGGGGACCGGTGTCCGTACCGGTCCTTCCGGAAGGTTCTCAATGCAGTACCGGACCATGCCAAGGCTCTCCTTCAGCTCCCCGATCCGGACCCTGGTCCGGCCAAAGACATCCCCGTCAGTGTCTGTCACGACCTTCCACGGGATCTGGTCATACGCGAGATACGGGTCGTCCCTCCGGGTATCATAGTCAACCCCGCTCGCGCGTGCCGTCGGTCCGACTGCGCCGTACTTCAGGATCTCGGCCTTTGAGAGCTTCCCGACGCCGCAGAACCGCATCAGCATTGTCTTCTGGTGTCCGGCCATCTTCACGTACTCGGCGATCCGCTCTTCAAGGACCGGCAGGCGTTTCAGGATGGATCCCGCCTCTTCCGGACCGATATCCCTGCGGACCCCCCCGATCTCGTTCATGTTGTAATGGACCCGGTTCCCGCTGATCTCTTCGAGCATGTCCTGCACGGTCTCGCGGTCGCGCCATGTCCACATGAAGAGCGTGTTGAACCCGACCTCGTGGGCGGCGACTCCCAGCCAGAGAAGGTGGGAGTGCATCCGTTCCAGTTCGGCGACAATGGTCCGGATATACTGTGCCCTTGGCGGGATGGTAACCTGCATCAGCTCCTCGATCCCCTTGGCAAAGGCTGTCGCATGGGAATGGGAGCAGATCCCGCAGACCCGTTCAAGCAGCGGGAGGACCCGGATAAAGTCTCGGGATTCGGCAGCTTTTTCGATCCCCCGGTGGTTATACGAGAGATCGAGTTCGAGAGAGACGATCTTTTCACCGTCGGCAATGACCCGGAAGTTGACCGGTTCCTTGAGCGCCGGGTGCTGGGGCCCGATGGGGATGACGACGTTTGCCATACTCTCAATCACCATCCTTGCGAATTCCGCCGTAGAACCGGCCCGGTACCGGTTTCCAGTCCTTCCGCAGGGGGTATTCGCCGTCAGGCCAGTCCTCGTTGAGCATGAGATGCTTTAAGCCCGGGTGGCCGGAAAAGACAATGCCGAAGAGATCGTGGATCTGCCGTTCGTAGATCGCGGCCGGGGGCAGGAGATCGGAGACGGTCCGGATCTCCGGGGACTCGCGCGGGAGCCGGGTGGCAAGCGAGACGATCGTGCGGTGAGGCCCGGTGAAATGGTAGATCAGGTCGAATGCCCCGGCAGTGTCCGCCGTGCTGACGGCGATGAGCCGTTCGCAGGCAAGGTGTTCCTGTGCCGCTGCTATCGCTTCCCGGATTGTCCCGGGTCCGGTCGTTATGCGGATCCGGTTTGCCCGGACCATCTCCACGGGCCCGAACCGGCCCAGCACCCCCTCAACATCTTTTGGTGTCAGCCACTGGTTCATACGCCTGCCCCCTTTGCTACTACCGGCGGTTCCGTTCTCCCGCCGGACTTCTCCTGCCGCCACTCCCGCCCGCCATGATCTGCATCCTGTTCCATCAGGTGAAGGCAGGCGACGACCGCGTTGATGATCTCGTCCGGCCGCGGCGGACAGCCGGCAAGGTAGATGTCGACCGGGATGACAGAGCCGGGGCCGTCGAGGACATGGTAGAGGCCTTCGAACACGCCGCCCCCCGCACCGCACGCCCCTGCGGCGATGACGTACTTCGGCTCTGGCATCTGCTCCCATACCCTGCGCAGGCGCGACGCCTGCTTCCGGGTGACCCGGCCGGTGACGATCAGGATATCGGCATGCCGGGGCGAGCCCTTCGCGAGGATGCCGAACCGCTCGACGTCAAACCGTGGCATGAGGCAGGCGATGATCTCGATGTCGCAGGCGTTGCAGGCGCCGCTGTTGAAGACCGTGATCCACGGGGACTTCAGCCGGGCCCAGTCCACGAGGCTTTTACTCAGGGCGCCGGTCCTTCCCGACATACTAGTGCTTCACCCCTGTCAGCGATATAAAATCCCGGATCCCTGCAAATACGGCATTCACTGCTCCCACCTCAGGATGATGACCGCCGCCGCAACAATGGCAAGGTATCCCATCGTCCCCCAGAGCGGCGCATCCGGAGGGGCGAGGGCAAGCACGAGCGCCGCGACGTGGACGACCGTGAAGAACAGGGCAACGTAGAAGAAGGCGTAGCCCGGCTGGAACGCCTGCGCCTCCGCCGCTTCCCCGCCGACATACGGCATCACCTTGTTCCGGGACGGCACGAACTGCGGGGCAACCCCCTTTGACCAGGCATACAGGAGATACCCTGTACAGAGCGCCAGCACCGCGATGCTGATTGGTGAGAGGAGGATATCCGAAAAGTCCATTCAGACCGCCCCCCACGGGAAGAGCTGTTGTGCTGCATGGGTGATCCAGTCGAATGATTCGGGAAAGAGCCCGAGATAGACGATCATGACGGCAAGCATGACGACACACCAGACATTGCCGGCCGGAATGTGCGGGTCTTTTTCCTGTTCCACGGGATCCTTACCCCGTTCCCGGAAGAGGAGCGTCGAGAGCACCGGCACGTAGTACCCGAGCGAGATGAAACTGTTGAGTGCCAGGATCACGGCAAGTATCACCCCGCTTGCCATTGTTGTCACCATGCCGGCCTGCTCCAGCAGCAGTTTTCCCAAGAACCCGCTGGTGAACGGCACCCCGATCAGCCCCAGGACAAAGACGGTGAACGTGATGCCAAGGACCGGATGCAGGGTACCGATCCCCCGCATCCGTTCAACCTCAAATGAGCCGGACGCCCGGCCGAACAGGTCTGCCGTAAGGAACGCTCCGGCTTTCATGATCCCGTACGCTATCGCGTAGTAAAGGCCCGCGGTAAAACCCAGTTCAAGCCCGTACACCATCCCCATGCCAAACCCGAGCAGGATGTATCCCATCTGGGCGATGCTCGAGTACGAGAGGATGTACCTGATGTCCTTCTGGTTGAGGGCAAGGAGGTTCCCGGCAGTCATCGTCAGGATCGCAATGAAGATGACCAGCATGCCAATCCCCGTGAAACTGCCGGAGTTAAGCGGGAGTGCGGAGAGCGAGAGGAAGAGGGCTGCGAGGACACCGATCTTGGTCGCACCGGCAAGGACTGCGGTAACGCCAACCGGTGCATGGGCATAGGCATCGGGCAGCCATGCGTGGAGCGGGACAATGGCGAGTTTCACGCCGTAGCCAAACAGGATGAGGACTGCTGCAAACAACAGGAGGCCCCGGTCGGTTCCGGCTAGCGCATCCGGGAGTGCCGATACCTGGAGCGTCTTTCCTGCAACAAACAGGATCGAGACCCCCAGGAGTGCCGTAATCGTCCCTGTCACCCCCTGGAGGAGGTACTTCATGGCGGCCGGCACTGCGGCAGGATCTTCGTTATGCCGGTACGCGACAAGGGCGTAGACCGGGATCGCCGAGAGTTCAACCGCCACAAAGATGGTGAAGAGATCGTCGGCAAAACCGATGGCTGTAGCCCCGGCAAGCGCGAGAAGGATGAGCGGGTAATAGAGATGGACCGGCCCCTCTGCATCCAGCACCCCCTGGGACGCATAGGAGGCGGCTGCTCCAATCCCCGTGATGAGGAGCCCCATCGTGAGGCCAAGATAGGATGTCTGCGGGGGGAGGGGGCTCTGGAAGACCGCGACAAGCATCTGGAAGAACGCGATGGCAAGCCAGAGTGCGGCAAGGATCCCTGCCCGGTTCCGGTATGCTGCCGGGAAGAGCCGGATGACCCCGTACAGGACAACTGCGCCAAGTGCGATGAAGACCGGCATGGTCGCCCCGGGTCCCGCCGGTATCATAGGAACGCCCCCAGCGCGATGATGACCATGAGCGCCACAATACTTCCGGCAAAGAGCGCGATGTTCCCGCCGGCATCCCGGTCCTCCCAGCGCATGGCGATCCTCCCCGCAGCAAAGAGAAGACGGGCAGCCTCTGTTATGTACCCATATATCCGCCCGAACAGTTCCTGGAGTGCGCCGGCAAATGCGACGACACCGTTTGCACCCGCGACGTAAACGGTATCCACATCCGCAAGACGGGTGTCGTGGGGTTCGAGGATCTTCTTTCCAATCGTAAAGAAGAACGCAACAGCTGCCACGAGGACAACGAGGGCGCTCAGGACATATGCGGGATCAAAGGCCGCGTATTCCACTGGAGCCGGGAGGTACGCATAGAGGGCCTGCGGGTACACCCCGATCAGGACGCACAGCGCGACGATCATGAGCATCCCTGCCTGCATAAGGACTGGCGGATCGGACACCCCTTCCGGTACCGGCGATTTTCCTTCCCGGAGAAATGCGAAATACCCCAGTTTCAGGAACGAAAGCGCCGTGCCAAAAGCCGCGATCTCGAGGAGTGCCCAGATCCAGACGCTCGTATGTTCCGCCGCGGCAAGGATCATGCCTTTCGAGATAAAGCCGTTGAGGAGGGGTACCCCGGCGATTGCAAATGCCGCAACCCAGAACGCAAACGCGGTCACCGGCATCCTTTTCTGGAGTCCGCCGACCCGTGAGAGCAGGTTCTCGCCGGTCTTCCAGATGATAACCCCCACTGCCATGAAGAGGAGCGTCTTGTACAGGATATTGTTGACGAGATGGGCCATGCCGCCATTGAACCCGAGCTGGGCGACCGGGTCGCCGGCCCCCAGCATCCCGATAATCCCGATGCCGGCGACCATGTACCCGACCTGGGAGATGATGTGGTAGGAGAGGAGCCTTCGCATATCGTTCTGGAAGACGGCAAAGGCCACGCCGTACACGGCCATGATTGCCCCCATGAATGCAATGAATTCCATCCCCGGCTGAACCCGGGCAAGAAGGTAGACTGCTGCCTTGGTCGTATACACACAGAGAAAGACGCTCGCGATGAAGTTTGCCCGGGGGTAGGCGTCCGGAAGCCATGTGTGCAGGGGGATAGCCGCAATGTTCACGCCGATGCCTGCAAGTATGAAGACCGACGCCCAGAATGCGTACGCATCGCCCGGGAGGGCTACGATCTGGCCGACAACCGGGGAACTCCCGCCAAGCAGGAGCAGGGCAATCCCGGCAGCGAGCAGGGTCCCGCCAAGGCAATGGTACAGGAGATACCGGAACCCGGCGGCAACGGCTTCCCCGCCCTCCTGCCAGATCAGGAATGTCGAGGTTATCGCCATCAGTTCCCAGAAGATGAGCAGGGTGATCCAGTCGCCGGCAAAGACCACGCCAAATGCGCATCCTGCATAGAGGAGCGCGAAGAGGTGGAGCCGGGCGGGGGCTGCCGCTGCGGCATACAGGATGGCAAAGAACGTGATCGCGGCAAAGATAGCCCCAACGAGATACGAGAGGCTGTCAACCCGGAGCAGGGTGAGGGTATAGCTCATGAAGGGGATGTTCCACTGCGAGATCCCGGTCGGGAGGAGGAGTGCATCGACAAGACCGAGAGCGCCCAGGAGGACGAGCCCGGCCTGCCGTGCCCTGCCACGGAGTGCCAGTACCAGCGGGGCGCCCGCAAGGAAGATGATGAAGGGGGGAAGCGAACTGCCGGGGACAAGGATGGCGGCGGGAATCGCCGCAGTTGTCCCGGTAACGACCTCCGCAACCCTCGTGCAGAGCGCCAGCGGGCTTGCCGGAACCACCGTCCAGATCCCCGCAAGTAAGGTTGCTGCGGCAGTGACGACCACCGGGCCCCGGAGGGTCCGGCGGACGGCGGGCACGGCAGTATTGCAGGGGGAGAGAAACGCCCGCATGACAACCGGGAGGAAGTATGCAAGGTTGAGGACGCTTGCAGCAACCAGCACGAGCAGCATCCACCATTCACCGGAATATCCCGAACCGATGCCGACCGAGAGGTACCACTTGGCGATGAACCCGGCCATGGGAGGAAGCCCCGCCATGGAGAGGGCGGCAAGGGTGAATGCGAGGAACTCCCACGGCATCTTCCGCCCGAGCCCGTCAAGCTCGGATATTTTTGTCCTGCCGGTCTCGACTGCAACTGTGCCGGCGACAAAGAACATTGTGAGCTTGCCCAGCGCATGGGCGACGAACGCATACATCGCGCCGATGATTGCGGCTAGTTTCCATGACCCGGACACTCCGCCTGTTGCGGCGGGCAGGAATATGGCGATCCCGAGAACCATGTAGCTGAGCTGGCTTACGGTGGAGTAGGCAAGCCGGAGCTTGAAATCGTCCTGCCGGAGCGCAAGCAGCGCTCCCACGATGATGGTGATGACCGATACCGCAATCACGGGCTCGCGGAGCCCGAGGCTCACCATCATCTCCGGGCCGTACACGTAGAGGATGAGCCGCATGAGGCCGAAGACCCCGGTGTTGACGACTGCAACGGCATGGAGCAGCCCGCTCACCGGGGTGGGTGCAACCATTGCGCTTGGGAGCCAGCCGTGCAGGGGGACAATGGCGGCTTTGACCCCGAACCCGATGAAGAGGAAAAGGAATGCAAGCCGCGCGAATTCCGGTGCAAGAGCCCCGATCCCCGGGTTTCCCCCGGCGATGAAGTCAAGCGGGCTGCCCATCCCGAGAAGCGTCATCATGCCGACGAGAATCGCGATCCCGCCGCCCTGCGTGTAGATCAGGTATTTCCGGCCCGCTGCGAGCGCTTCTGACGTCTCCGTGTGAACGACCAGCGGGTATGCCGCAATCGCGAGGATCTCGTAGAAGACGAAGAGCGAGAAGATGTTGGAGGAGAGGGCTACCCCCATGACTGCGCCGATCGTTATCGCAAAGCAGGCATAGTACCGGGTCTGGGCGTGCTCGTTTTTCCCCCGCATGTACCCGATGTTGTAGACGGTCGTGACAATCCACAGGCCGGATGAGAGGCAGGCAAAGAGGAGGGCCAGCGCATCGGCATACAGGTGGAGGCTCAGGCCGGGAAGGACTGCGAGAGGCGGCGTTGCAAGAGGATCGGCGGAGAAGGCGGACGGCAGGACCGATACGCAGAGAAGGAACGTCAGGAGCGCGGCAAGGAGCGACACCCCTTCCCGGATATCCGGGTGCCGGTCGAGAAATGCTATGACACAGCCTGATACAAACGGGACGAGAACGATCAGGGGCAGGATCCACGACCCGGTGTCCGTCATCAGCTTCCTCCGCCGGTCCTCCGGAATATTGCGATGGTATCAAGCGTCCGGTAACTCTTTTTGAGGACAACCGCGAGCGCAAGGGCTACCCCGGCAACGACTGCCTCGATGGCGATCAGGGTGATGGCAACAGCCTGCGATAGCCCCGTCTGCCCGGAGGCATACCCGCCGGCAATGAGGAGAAGACAGACCCCTTTCCCGCAGAACTCGAGCCCCATCACCATCTTGATCAGGTGGCTCTTTGCAATGAGCCCGTAAAGACCGGTTGCAAACAGCGCCCCGGCAATAACCATGATTACCTGCAGGAGGGTCCCGTCACTCATGGGACATCCTCCGGTTTGTTCCCTGCGACAAGGAGGAGAATGATCGAGATCGCCCCGGCAAGGATGATGAGTCCCTGGAGCAAAACCTCGAAGGTCCGGTCAATCCAGAGCGCGGTGCCGGCCGACTCCTGCACCGGCGGGACGGTAAGGGGTGCGGGCATGCGTACGAGAAATGTACAGAGAAGAAGGAGGAAAACGATCAAAAACACTGCGGCATTTGCTTCCCGCCTGTTCATGAGGGCACCTCGTTCTCCTCGCCACCGGAGAGGATCAGTGCCACAAGAAAGAGCACCGCAACGAGCCCGGCACCGACCGTCAGCTCAAGCGCGCCGGCAAAGGGGGAGGCAAGGAGGAAGAAGATTCCTGAAAGGCAGAGACTGGAGACAGCAAATGCCGCAACAGACCGGATAAGGCTGGTGTGCGTGAGGGCAATGAGCGCTGATACAACCGATGCGCAGCCGAGTGCGGTTATCACAAGGATCTGGTATTCCGGCAATTCGATGCACATCCACTCAGGCGGATCATAAACCGGCCTGTTCTGAAACAAATGCCAATACCACAAAAGAGCACATAAACCTTTGGTAACCTGCCTGATATCTGTCCAAATGCTGCGGGATCTTCACCCGGAAGATCGAAGAACAGGCCGGAACTCTGCAAAAATGGGAGATTTGAGATTATTTTGCGGATTCTGCTTTATCGGCGGCGGGCTTTACCGGTTTTACATAGGTGATTGTGACAACTTCCACGCCCTTTGCCGTCGCCGGAGCGGTATACTGCGTATCCATGGACAGGCATTTTACCGGGCAGGTATCCACACATGAGTTGCAGACCACGCAGCGGAACCGGTCGATCTGCCAGGTCTTTGCCTCCTTGGCGATGACGATAGCCTGGGCCGGGCACTTCCTCTGGCAGGTCCCGCAGGAGATGCACCGTGCCGGATCGATCGTCACGTGCCCCCGGGAGAGGCCGGTCTTCTTTGCTGCCTGCACCGGGTACAGGATCGTCGCAGGTTTGCTGACAACGGTCCGGATTGCCGTTTTTGCCATCTCGAAAAACGTCATGGGACTCACCGCTCCGTGCAGCTGATACAGGGATCGATCGAAAGGACGATCACAGGCACATCGGCAAGTTCGCAGCCCTGCAGCATCTTGATTAATGGCGGGATGTTGGTGAGCGTCGGTGTCCTGATCCGTGACCTGACGAGGAACTTTGTGCCATTGCCCTTGACGTAGTGGACGAGCTCACCCCGGGGCTGTTCGGCCCGCGAGAAGTACTCCCCGTCGGGAGCGCCGGTCACCTTCACATCGACCGGGCCTTCCGGGATCTTCTTGACTGCCTGCCGGATGAGATCCGTTGACGTGAACAGTTCCTTTGCCCGCACAAGGCAGCGCGAGTAACAGTCCCCGCAGCTGTCGGTGACCATCTGGAAGTTGACCTTCCCGTACGCACCGTACCCGAGTTTCCTCATATCGATGGCAACCCCGCTCCCCCGTGCCGTGGGACCGACGGCACCGGACAGGTACGCGTCATCCCGCGAGATCACCCCGACATTGCGGAGCCGGTGCTTTACCGTGGCGTCCTGTAAAAAGACGTTTGTCAGCTCCCGCATGTCGCGGTCGAGGCTGTCGAGATCCCGTGCCATCTCGTCCAGTTTCTCGTTGCTGATGTCCCGCCGCACCCCGCCGATCTTGGCGGCGCCCTGGATGACCCTGCCGCCGGTGGTCTGTTCGAGGACATCGAGGACACGTTCGCGGATCCGCCACGCGTTCATGAACAGGTTCTCGAACCCGAATGAGTCGGCAAAGAGCCCGAGCCAGAGGAGGTGGGAATGGAGCCTCGAGTACTCGGACCAGATCAGCCGGAGGAACTGCGCCCGCTCCGGCACCTCGATCTTCATGATCTCCTCGATCCCCTGGCAGTAGGTGGCGCCATGGATGAAACTGCAGATGCCGCACGTACGTTCCGCGATATAGGTATATTCGGTGAACTCCCGCTTCTCGACAAGCTTCTCGAACCCGCGGTGTATGTACCCGATGGACGGGATGACCTCCAGGACTTTCTCGTCCTCGAGAACGAGGTCGAGGTGGATCGGTTCGGGGAGCACCGGATGCTGAGGCCCGAAGGGGACGACGATCCTGTTGCTCATTGCTTACCCCCCTTTACTGCCGTGACGCTGAAAGGATACTTTATGGCAGTCTTAATGAACGTGCCTTTGAAATCGATGTTCATACCGCGGACCAGGATACCGAAGAGGTCGTGCATCTCGTTCTCGTACACGAATGCCCCCCAGTACATGCCCGTGATGCTCGGCACCTCGGTTTCCGCGGCAACCGTGATCCGGAGGTTCACCAGTTCGTACTCCTTGTCAAAGGAGTAGTTGATCTCGTAGAGATCGCCAACCTTAACACACGAGATTGCAGCAAGCCGGTACCCGGCGTTCTTCATCTCTTCAACCTCGCCGATCAGCCTGCTGACATCGATAGGTTTTGTTGTCTGGAGCCCGACGGTCATTGCGCATCACCTGCCTTTGCCGGGGCGGGACTTCCGCCCTCCTTCATCGCCTGCCGTTTCTTCTCGAGGATCCCGAGCGCGGTTACCACGCCATCAATGATCGACTCGGGCCTCGCGGCGCAGCCGGGAACGTAGACATCGACCGGGATGACCTTGTCGATACCTCCCTGGACATTGTAGCATTCCCGGAATATCCCACCTGACGTCGCGCAGATCCCGACTGCGACAACGACCTTGGGGTTGGGGATCTGGTCGTAGATATTCTTCAGCACGGGTTTGTTCTGCTCGTTCACGCTGCCGGTGACCAGGAAGACATCGGCATGCTTGGGATTGCCCGTGTTCACGATGCCGAACCGTTCGACATCGTACACCGGGGTGAGCGCCGCAAGCACTTCGATATCGCACCCGTTGCAGGACGAGCAGTCGTAGTGGACGATCCATGGGGATTTTGCAAGGTAGGTCATAGCGTCAGCACTCCCTGGAGGTAATACAGCACCCCGAGATTCACAAGACCGATTGTCCCGGCGATGATCCAGGCAGTCCGGAGCGTCAGCTGCCACTTGACACGGGATGTCGTGTTGTCGATCAGGATCTCGATGAAGTAGGCGACAATAATCGCTGCCACCGCGATGATGGGATTGAACGCAAAGAACAGGTAGACGACACCAAGGAGGAAGACATACTCGTACCAGTGCGAGATCTCGATAATTGCAAAGTTCGGGCCGGTGAAATCGGTCGTCACGCCCTTGACGATCTCCTGGTGGGCATGGTGGGAAGTCGAGAGATCGAAGGGGGACTTCCGGAGCTTGATGGTCAGCACGATGAGGTACCCGATGAAGATACCGGGCAGGTACATGATGATCGGGATCGTGCCTGCCGCTATCTGGCCGACGTAGAAGGTCTTGGTCACCATGTACATGCCGACTGCCGTCAGGATGATCATCGGTTCGTACGCGATGATCTGGATCAGTTCCCGTTCCGCACCGATATGGCTGTAGGGGGAGAACGAGTTGTACGCCCCCAGCACGAGGAAGATGTGCGACAGGGTGAACGCGAAGATGACGAGCAGCATGTCGCCTCCCGAGAAGAAGAGCGCCCCGGCTACCGCCATGAAGACAAGGTAGCTCAGGACGTAGTAGTTCTGCGAGGTTGCGACGACAAGGTTTTCCTTCTCGAAGAGTTTTGCCACGTCATAGAACGGCTGCAGGACGGGCGGCCCGATCCGCCCCTGCATCCGGGCGGTGACCTTCCGGTCGATCCCGGCAATAAGCCCGCCGGCGATTGGCGCGAGGATCAGGTACAGGAGTGCAGTCACGATGGAAAGGTATGGTTCGGGTATCACAGGATCACCCCCACGAGTAAAATCCCCGCAAACAACAGGAGCCCCCAGCCGAGGGATGCACCGATGTTGAAGATCTTATCCTCTCCGAAGTAATTGTTCATGTAATAGTTGGAGAGCACCACGTCGCGCGAGATCCCGATCGAGCCGGCAAAGACATGCCCGTCGGTCGGCCTTCCGCACATGTACGGGCCGGTATGTTTCGGTGCAGTCCGGTAGAAGAGCATGGTGAACGGCATGAACATCAGCAGGCCGAGCATCAGGATCATGATAGTCAAGTTGGCGAGCGGGAGGAGCGTCGTCTTCCCGTAGATGTTCATGACGTACGGCTCGATGAGGACCGAGGATATCAGCGGGAATATCAGCGCCGCAATCACGACAAGCGCCGTCAGGATGTACAGGACCGCCCATTTCTCTTTTGTGACCGAGTCCTCGACCACCTCCGGTTCCCGGGTCACCGCTATGATCTTCCCCATCCACTTGCTCCAGTAGAAGACCGTCGCCGAACCGCCGAAGGCGAGGATTGCAATGAAGATCAGGCCGAACGGGGCCTGGATGAAGGCCTCGATCGCCGCCCATTTGGAGATGACCATACCGAACGGCGCAAGGAACATGCCCGCCATCCCGATGAACATCATGACGGCGATCTTCGGCATGCGGCCGATAAGCCCTCCCATGTCCTCGATGTTCCTGCTGCCGATCCGGTGTTCCACCGTACCGACGCAGAGGAAGAGGAGGGACTTTGCCACCGCATGGAAGATGATGAGCAGTATAGCCACCCAGATAAGGTTGAATGTCCCGATACCGGCGCAGGCAACGATAAGGCCGAGGTTTGCAATCGTCGAATACGCGAGCACCTTCTTGGCATTGGTCTGGGATATCGCAATGAAGGAAGCAAGAAGGAACGTGATGCCCCCGACAAGGGCGATGATTAAGCCTTCTATGGTACCCGAGAGCACGGGGGCGAACCGGACGATGATGTAGACGCCGGCCTTTACCATCGTGCTCGAATGCAGGAGCGCAGAGACCGGGGTCGGTGCGACCATTGCCCCGACAAGCCATGCCGAGAAGGGCATGAGGGCGGATTTTGTGATCCCGGCAAACGAGATGAGGACTGCGGGTACAAGCGCGATTGCCTGGCCCGAGGTCAGGAGGTAATCCAGCATCATGCTCTTTCCGGAGGGATCGGTTACGGCAAGGAATATGATCGCGCCCACAAATGCCACCCCGCCGAGCAGGTTCATGGAGAGGGCAAGGAACGCATTATTGGTCGCCTCCTCCGTTTCGGAGTACCCGATGAGGAGGAAGGAACAGATCGTGGTGATCTCCCAGAAGAAGAAGATCCACATGAGGTTATTGGAGAATACGAGGCCGAACATCGCGGAGAGGAAGGCAAACAGGATGAAGAAGAACAGGTTTCTCCTGTCCCGGATCTCGGGGTGGTGGTGATGGTAGGTCTTCATGTACCCCAGTGCGAAGACGCAGATGAGGCTTCCTATGATCCCGATGATGAGCGCCATGATGATGGAGAACTGGTCGATAAAAAGGTTGTTCTCCGCGACCATGACCGGTTTTAACGCCATCTCGTACCAGATGAGAAGGCCGGCCTGGAGCAGGATCAGGGCGATGGTAAACGTCTTCCGGTGCTTTACACCAAGGTACAGGATATAGGCGGCGAGCAGCAGCTCGATGATGGTCATGACATTCCCGTACGGCTCGAAGGGAATGTCAAACATTACCGTATTCCGGTTGAAATACGCGTACAGTACCCAGAGAGAAACAATACCGATGACCAGTGCGGAACCGGTGACAAGGATGTTTCGTACGCTGTCTCTTGGAATGATGAGCAAAAGAACGGCGATGAGTAAGGGAAATGCGATCAGGAACAGCAGCTCATTCATGTATCCATCCTCAGGATTTTTGGGGTTTTGTCATAATTAATCATTGGTGATCGATCGCCGTTTTTCCGGATTTCTGAACAGTCTGCGGTACAATTCGCCCGGCATGAGAGCGAGATCCCGATCTCCCCGCGCAAGAACAGGAAGACAGGAAATGTGCCGGAAATCAGGTAAAACTTTAATGGTATCAGAATTCACTATTAAGCTCTTGGGATGATATCCGGGCTTCAGGAACGGCAGGTGTCGTTTTTTGTCGCCTCTTTCGGAATCGAAACGACAGATTTCGTCTCCGGGAGCAATTCAATGTACCTGATGCGGCAGGAACCTGCCGTTGCACCAGCCCGGCACGGGAACTGCCCCTTGCAGGATGGCTGCTGCAACATCCTGCCCTGCACCAGGGGGGTTACCACATGATAGAACTCATCTTCATTGTTGTCGTCATCAGTATCCTTGCACTGATCCTTGCAGGAATCCTCGCTAAAAGCGTCCTGTCCCAGGATGAGGGGACTCCGCAGATGAAAGAGGTGGCCGATGCAATCCGCGTCGGCGCCGAGGCGTTCATCAAACGCCAGTATTCGACAATCGCGATCCTTGCAATCGTGCTTGCGGTCGTGATCTTTGCTGTTTATGCCTTTACCGGCCAGATGGGCACGGCAATAACAACCGCCTCGGCATTCATTGTCGGGGCAGCCTGCAGCGCCCTTGCCGGTATCATCGGCATGACCGTTGCCGTCCGGGCAAATGTCAGGACTGCGGCGGCAGCCCAGACCAGCGCTGCAAAAGCGCTGGAGACCTCGTTCCGCGGCGGGGCGATCTCCGGGCTCATCATCGTTGCCCTCTCGCTCCTTGGCGTATCGCTCACGTACTACGCCCTTGGTGCAGACCCACAGCACACACCGTTCATCATCGTCGGGTTCGGGTTCGGGGCGTCGTTTGTCGCGCTCTTCGCCCAGCTCGGCGGCGGTATCTACACGAAGGCTGCCGATGTCGGTGCCGACCTTGTCGGTAAGGTCGAGGCCGGTATCCCCGAGGACGATGTCCGGAACCCGGCAGTCGTCGCAGACCTTGTCGGGGATAACGTCGGCGACTGTGCCGGGCGTGGCGCAGACCTGTTCGAATCGACAGCGGCCGAGAACATCGGTGCGATGATCATCGGTGTCGCCCTCTTCCCGATCTTCGGGATGAACGGGGTTCTCTTCCCGCTCGTGATGTGCGCATTCGGGCTGATTGCCAGCATGATCGGGATCCTCGTCGTCCGTGGATCCGAGGATGACCACCCGATGACCTCCATGAACCGCGGCTACTATGTTACGGCAATTTTGAGCGCGATCCTGCTCTACGTTGCAGTATCGTTGATGCTGAACGGGAATCTCTGGTTCTACCTTGCCGGGCTCTCCGGTATCGTCCTCTCGGTCCTCTTCCTCCTCGTTACCTACTATTATACGGATCACAACTTCCGCCCGGTCAAGGAGATTGCGGATGCATCGGAAACCGGCGCAGCTACCAACATCATCTCAGGATTCTCGGTCGGTCTTGAGACCACGGGAATTCCCGCAATCCTGATCGGCGCCGCGCTTCTTTTCTCATACTGGTGCGGTACCCAGACCGGGATTGCAAACGGCGGCCTCTTCGGGACGGCGGTTGCGACAATCGGTATGCTCTCCACGTGCGCCTATGTCCTTGCGATGGACACGTTCGGGCCCATTGCGGACAATGCCGGCGGTATCGTCGAGATGAGCCAGGCGCCCGAGGCAGTCCGCAACCGGATGGACAAGCTCGATGCCGCGGGGAACACCACAAAGGCGCTCACCAAGGGATATGCAATCGGCAGCGCAGCGCTCGCGGTCTTCCTGCTCTTCAACGCGTACGTGAGCGAGATCTCCAACCTCCTCACAGCAGCGGGCAGGGAGGCATTCACCGTCGTCAACCTTGCATCGGTGCCGGTCTTTGTCGGGGCGCTCCTTGGCGCAATGCTCGTCTTCCTCTTTGCAAGCTTTGCCATCCGGGCAGTATCCAAGACCGCCCAGTCGGTGATCGAGGCGGTCCGCATCCAGTTCAGGGACCCGGCGATCATGGCCGGGAGCAAGAAACCGGACTATGCAGCAGTCATCGATATCACGACCCGGGGGGCCCTCAAAAACATGGTGCTTCCCGGCGTGCTCGTGGTCGCCTTCCCGATCATCATCGGGGTGACCCTCAAGTACGAGGTGCTTGGCGGATTCCTGATGGTCGCAACCATCACCGGCATACTGCTCGCCCTCATCCTCAACAATGGTGGCGGCGCCTGGGACAATGCCAAGAAATTTGTCGAGAGCGGGGCCCACGGCGGCAAGGGAAGCCCGGCCCACAAGGCAGCTGTCGTCGGCGACACGATCGGCGACCCGTTCAAGGATACTGCCGGCCCGTCGCTGCACGTGCTCATCAAGCTCCTCTCCACGTTGACGCTCGTGCTTGCGCCGCTGTTCATCTGAAAATACAGACCCATCCCTTTTTTTCAAATCATCCGGATTCCCACCGGCAGGTGTCGTTTCACCACAGGGACTTATACCGGAAATTGGTTCCGCAGTAAATGGGAGGACTGCTCCTGAGATACCAGAAAACTTACCAGAAAAAACGGACCCCTGTACTCTCCCTCAAAAGCAGGGACCGGCATCCGGAAGAAGGCTAATCCTGTTTCAGTACCCGGTGGCAGCTGTTCTCAAACCCGGGCATCTCGCACCGGTTTGTCAGCGTTCCCAGCATGCACGGGGTGATCAGGCTTCCTGTCAGGATATGCATCTGCCTTCCCTCATCCACGGTCTCGAACGTGACGATGAAATCCTCCCCCTTCTCAAGAGCTGCTGCAAGCATTCCCGCAGCCATGTCTGTCGGGGGAAGCGATGGTTTCTGAGGTGGTTTTTGAGATGGTCTTTGAGAAGTTTTTTGAGAGGGTTTTTCCCGCCGCTTCTTCTTCCCTGCCATGCGGGAAGATGAACCGGGTGAGAGATAATGTTTGTTGCGGGATCTCCGGTCCGTACGGGTTCCGGTCAGAGACCCAGATTTTTCAGGAACCGCTCATGGAGCCGGGTATCATCCCCGAGCTCGGGGTGAAACGAGAGCGCCATGTGTTTTTCCTGCTCCACGGCGACAATCCCCTTCCGGATCCGGGAGAGGACCGTAACCCCCTTTTCGGCAGCGTCTGCAACAGGCGCCCGGATGAAAATGGCGTGGAACGGTCCCCCGGGCAGACCACGGATGGCAAGGTCCGCCTCAAACGAGTCCTTCTGACGGCCAAACGCGTTCCTGTCTACGGTAATGTCGATAAGCCCGAGCGGGCGGATGCGGGGGTCGTCAACCCGGGTGGCCATCAGCACCATGCCGGCGCAGGTCGCAAAGATCCCACCCGGGAAATTCCGGATCGGTTCGTAGAGCTGGTTCTTGTCGATCAGCCGGGAGATCGTTGTGGATTCCCCGCCGGGAATCGCGAGCGCCGCACAGCCGTCGAGATCCTCAGGCTGCCTGACTTCAAAAACAGAGGAGGCTTTCCCGTACCCCATGCGGGAGAGGGCACGTTCAAACGCTTCGATATGCTCGCTCACATTGCCCTGCAGGGCGAGCACGCCGATCCTAACGCCCACGGTACCGGAGCACCTCGTCCTCGGAGAGCTTGTGGACGTCGAGGCCGGGCATCGCATCGCCAAGCCCCCTGCTGACCTTTGCGATCAGCGCCGCGTCATTGAAGTGGTTGACCGCTTCCACGATCGCCTTCGCCATCTTCTCCGGGTTCGAGGACTTGAAGATGCCGGAGCCGACAAATACTCCGTCGGCCCCCAGCTGCATCATGAGCGCCGCGTCGGACGGTGTCGCAATGCCACCTGCGGAGAAGTTGACGACGGGAAGCCTTCCCCGCTCTGCACATTCGATCACAAGCTCTGCGGGCGCCTCGATGTCCCGTGCATAATCGGTCATCTCCTGCTTGTCCATCCCTTTCAGGGCGCGGATCGATCCCATGATCGCCCTCATGTGCCGGACCGCTTCCACGACGTTACCGGTCCCGGCCTCCCCCTTGGTCCGGACCATCGCCGCACCCTCGTGGATCCTGCGCAGCGCCTCGCCCAGATCCCGGGCACCGCAGACGAAGGGGATCGTGAACTTCTTCTTGTCGATATGGTATTGTTCGTCAGCCGGGGTGAGCACTTCGCTCTCATCGATCATGTCCACGCCGAGCGATTCAAGGACCTGAGCCTCCACGAAATGCCCGATCCTGACCTTCCCCATCACCGGGATCGAGACCGCGTCGATGATCTCAAGAACCTTCTCCGGATCTGCCATCCGGGCAACGCCCCCCGCTTTCCGGATATCGGAAGGCACCCGCTCCAGCGACATGACTGCGACAGCGCCGGCCTCCTCGGCGATCTTCGCCTGCCCGGCATCGACGACATCCATGATGACTCCCCCTTTCTGCATGGATGCAAAGCCCCGTTTTAAGAGCTCCGTCCCGAACCGGAGCTCCTCCATCCTGAAACGCCCGGGTTCCTGACCGCCGGCCTTTTTACCCGCGCGTTTCATCCGCTGGTTCTTCATATGCCTATATTATTGATCCATGATCCCAATAAAAAGAGCGTACCTGCGGCAACAATTGCCGTCAAAACCGCTGCCATTATAGCCACGCACCGTACGGCCCGGAATATCTCTTCCCCGCCCTCATCCAGCGATCGATCCGGGTCCCCGATGGTATACACTCCCGGCTTCTCGAACCTGACCCCGGCTCCCCCTGCCATTGCCGCCATGACGATCCCCCCGTTGAACCCCGGGCGGTTCTTCCCGTCCCTCCGCATCATGGAGAACGCGGGGGAGAGCCGCCCTCTTGCAGCAAAATAGAGCAGGAGGAGGAATGCCGTGATCCGGGCGGGGATGAAGTTGAGGATGTCATCCATCCGTGCGGAGCACCAGCCGAGCCGCTCCCGCTCGTCCCGGTACCCGAGCATCGCGTCCATGGTGTTGGCAGCCCGGTAGAACGCTGCACCGGCAAGGCCGAAGAGGCCGTAGAACAGCAGCGGGGATACGATGCTGTCCGTGATGTTTTCGGTCAGCGACTCGTACGCGGCGGAGAGGATATGCTCCCGGTCCAACGACGCCGTATTGCGGGAGACGAGCAACTGCACCTTCTC
This sequence comes from uncultured Methanoregula sp., assembly GCA_964574125.1. Classification (GTDB taxonomy): domain Archaea; phylum Halobacteriota; class Methanomicrobia; order Methanomicrobiales; family Methanospirillaceae; genus MVRE01. The sequence goes on along the minus strand of CAZNLI010000003.1, from coordinate 61,893 downwards.
ACGCCCCGGTCCGATCCCCGCCCTTACCGCCTCGGCAACCGCACGGGCATGCTCCTCAAGGGATCGCCAGGCAAAACAGCTCTTGAGCAGGAAGGGGGCGACGATAAGATAGACGAGCGCCGGTGCCAGGGTGGAGAAGAGGAGAAATGGCAGGCTGAAGAGAAGGACTGTAATGAGCCAGAACACGATACCGCAGACCCGCTGGAGCTTTTCCGGGTAGCGTGAGGGCCGGCCCCAGTACCCGATGAATCTTCCGACAAGCGCGACCGGGTGAAGCGGGGTGTGCGGGTCGCCAAGCAGCCGGTCGATGACAAGGGCTGCGATAAGCACGACGACCGGGACTGCTAGTACGATCCCTGCCGGTACCATGTATAGACTGCCCCGATGATCAGGATGAGAAATGAGGCCGTGTTGAGGATATCGATCTTCAGGTAGAGCCACGCGGAATAGAGGATGAGGGCAACACCCATAGCGGCCATCAGGGGATGGGGGCGGCCATGGGCTACCGGCTGGAGGGGGACTTCCTTTGCTGCCTTCACCTTGCCGGGGACCTCTGCAACAAAAACCTCGACCCGGAAGGAGTTCTTCATGACCCCGTACCCGCTGATCACGTCGATATCGAAGAATCCCGGGATGGAGTCGCTGCGGATCGGGATGGTGAGGAGCGAATCATCGACAATGAAGAGGTTTTCATGGAAGAACGGCGAGAACGTCCCGATATTCGAGGAGGAGACCGTGATATGGACCGGTGCCCCGCGGTTGAGGAAACGCAGCCGGAGCTGCTCCCCCGCCCTGACGCGGACCGGGGCCCTTGGCGCCTCGATGGAATTGATCCCGCTCCGGTTGAGATAGATCTCATAGGCCCCGGCTTCGGGATCCTGGGCCTGCATGATCGAGGCAAGGGGCAGCGGGAACACGGTCGATCAATCCTTTTTCATTCAGTGGAATTCCGGGGGAGGAGGTTTGGGATGCCCTCGTGGATCGGGTAATCGACCCGGCAGTGTGCGCAGGTCAGTATCCCTTCAAGGATCTCCCTGTCGTTCTCTTCCGCGACGGAGAGTACAAGATCGCCTTTGCAGACCGGACAGCAGAGAATGTCGAGGATCTTCCTCTTCATGGGCGTTCATCCCGGATATCGATGATCTGGGACAGCTCCGGTCCTGTCGAGATGAGGGTGATGGGGCAGCCGATATCGTCTTCCGCCTGCCTGAGGAAATCCTTCGCTTTCTTCGTCAGTTTCCCGTACTCGGTAAGGCCAAAGCAGGCCTTGTCGATCCGGTCGATCCCGGTGATTGCCGCCTGCGTGCATCCGTTGATCATTGCGGAATACCGGGCCATATTCCCGTCCCACCCACCGATCCTGCGTTTCCGGTGGGTGACCGTCCCGAACTCCTGGATCCCCATGGCATCGGACTTCTCTGCTGTCATCTCCGTGCTGAACGGGCCTTCCCCAACCCGCGTCGGGTATGCCTTGAAGACGACAAAGACATCGTCAATCCTGGTCGGCCCGACACCATTGTCGGCGGCAATCTGGGACGCGGATGTGTCTTTGCTTGTCACAAACGGGTAGGTACCGTAGTAGAGCGAGATGCCAAAGCCCTGCGTCCCTTCGAGGAGCACAACCTTGTCATCCTTCAGCGCGTCATCGATGGCCTTCGGGACATCGAGCAGGTATTCCGCAAGCTCCGGGACGTCCTTTGCCTGCGGGGAGAGGCGCATCACCCGGTCGGAGTTTGCCGGGCCGCAGCCCGAGCCGGTGCTGCCGATCTTCTTTGCCAGGTGGGCGCTTCCCTTGTCACGCGCGATATGGTCTTCGGTAATGATGCCGCAGCGCTTATCGACAAAGATCCGGCCCTTTACACCCAGCATCTCGACTTCATGCTTCAGGATCCGGGGGTCGACCAGGACACCGCTCCCGATACAGAGTTTTGCGTCCTTGTAGACAAAACCGGACGGGACCATCCGGACACCGTATTCTTTTGTTCCGACCTGGACCGTATGGCCGGCATTCGGGCCGACACCCCCGCGCGATATGATCACGGGTTTATCTGCATGGGCGATGTGGGCGACGATTTTTCCCTTCCCCTCATCACCAAAAAAACCCCCAACGATAATTGAACAGCTCATTGAGATTCAAGTAGTGTTTGTTGAATAGGGGTATAAACTATCCGCCATGCATAGGTTACGCCGATATCACCGTCCGGATATTCCAAATTCCTGATCGGAAAAAATAATCCCGGTTTTTCTCCATAGCTCCGGTTTTTGGATGGCGACGGGACTGGCAGTCTGGCAGGACTCCCCGTTGCCTGAGGGATTCAACGGAATTCATAGCAGACAGGGCATATCCCGGGAACCGGTTCCAGATCCCCCCGGTATTTTCCCGGTTCAAAGGGTCCGGTAATCAGAAAAAAGGTGTCGTTTAGTCTTTTTTCAGCCCGTCAATAAACGTCGCCATCCGGTCAAGGGCCTCGGAGAGCGACTTCCGGGACACTGCATACGCGCACCGGAGATGGTCCTGTCCGCCTTCGCCAAGCACGCTTCCCGGCACGACCGCAACCTTCTGCTCCCTGAGCAGGCGTTCGGCAAACTCCGTGTCCGAGAGCCCGGTGCTTTTAACCGAGGGGAAGGCATAGAACGCCCCCTCGGGAACATGGCAGGGAAGGCCGATCCGGCAGAGCCCGGCAACGAACATGTTGCGCCGGAGCCGGTATTCGTCCACCATCCTGTTCTTGTCATCTTCGGCAGAACGGATCGCTTCCAATGCCGCAACCTGCCCCATGGCAGGGGCGCAGAGCATGACATACTGGTGGATCTTGAGCGCTGCATCGCAGATCCCCTGCGGGGCGCAGAGATAGCCGACACGCCAGCCGGTCATCGCGTAGGCTTTCGAGAACCCGTTTAACGTGATCGTCCGCTGCCAGAGATCCCCGACTGTTGCCGCCGCGGTGTGCTGCCCCTCGTACGTGAGTTCCGAGTATACCTCGTCGCTGATGAGCGTGAGGTCGTGATCGATGACGAGATCGGCGATCGGCTCAAGGTCTTCCCGGCGCATCACCGCGCCGGTCGGGTTGTTCGGGAAGTTGATCACAAGCGCCTTGGTCTTCCTCGTGATCTTTTCGGCAAGCGCATCGGGATTGAGCTTGAACCGGTCCTCTTCTTTGCATTCGACCGCAACCGGCACTCCGCCGGCAAGCGTGACGCAGGGAGCGTAAGAGACGTAACTGGGCTGCGCAACGATGATCTCGTCACCGGGATCCGTGATCGCCCGTATCGCGATGTCGAGCGCCTCGGAGACACCGGTTGTGATGATCATCTCCTTATCCGGGTTGTACGTGAGCCGGTACCGCCGTGCGAGGTCGCGGGAGAGGGCTTCCCGAAGCGACTGCAGGCCCCGGTTTGAGGTGTAGGCCGTCGAGCCCTGCTCGATGGAGTAGATGGAGGATTCGCAGATGTTCCAGGGAGTCGAGAAGTCGGGCTCACCGACTCCGAGGGAGATGACACCTTCCATGGTCATTGCAAGGTCGAAGAACCGCCGGATCCCGGAAGGCGGGATCACGCGTGCCCGTTCGGATACAGGATCTCTCATGCTCCACCCTAGAACGAGAACGGCAGGCGTTCGGTCTCCTGCTGCTCGAAGAACGCGTTGCCGTTCTCCTTGTAGGTCTTCATGATGATGTGCGTTGCCGTCTCCCGGATCCGGTCCATCGGGGCGACATGCTCGGAGACGAACCGGGAGACTTCCTGCATGTTCTTGCCGGTGACGACGAGCTGGAGATCATAGGTCCCGGTGATCAGGCGCAGTGTCCTGACCTGGCTGAACCGGCTCAGCCGCTCGGCGATCCGGTCGTACCCGAAGTCCCGCTCGGGGCTTACCTTGAGCTCGATGATGGCGGAGACCTCCCCGTTGCCGGCCTTCTCCCAGTTGATTGCCGCGGTGTATCGCCGGATGATGTGTGCTTCTTCGAGAGCGCGGATCCGTGCCTGCACATCCGCGGTACCGAGGGTGGTCATCGTCGCGATCTCTTCGGCTGAGAGCCGGCTGTTCTCTTCGATGATACGAAGGATCTGGAGGTCTGATTCATCCATTCTCTTTCACCTGAACCAAGGTTTTGTCCACTTTGCTTCAATCTGCTGGAGATCGAGATCCTTGAGCCCGTTCAGGCGGGGATCTTTCTGCACGACCTCCCGGATTTTGCCGGTATTCGCGTCGAACCACATCTCTTTGGTTCTCCCGTACCGGCCCTTGCTCACCACCCGGGTGTTGATCACGCCCAGCATGTTCAGTTCCGAGATGAGGTCGGTAATGCGGCGGTGGGTCAGCACGTCGAGCTCGATTGTCGGTGCGATCTCCTGGTAGATGCGCGAGACTTCCCCGCTCGTGAAGATGTTCTGGCCCATCTGTTCGAGGATCAGCATCGAGAACAGGATCAGTTTGCTCTGGGTCGGCAGGGTCGCGATGCACTCGATCATGCTGTCGGTCTCGATCTTCGCCTGCGCCTGTTTGACGTGATCCGCCCTCACTTTATCGGAGTCGTCCCGGTCTGCAAGCTCCCCCGATATCCTGAGCAGGTCGAGAGCCCGCCTTGCATCCCCGTGCTCCTGGGCAGCGAGTGCTGCGCAGAGCGGGATGACTTCATCGGAAATCGCACCGGGGATGAAGGCACATTCCGCACGCTGGGCAAGAATGTCTACGAGCTGGGGGGCATTGTAGGGGGGGAAGACCAGTTCCTCTTCCGAGAGGGAGGAGAGGACCCGCGGATCGAGGAAATCCTTGAAGCTGAGATCGTTCGAGATCCCGATGATGCTCACTTTCGAGTTCTTGAGATCCGAGTTGATCCGTGTCAGGTTGTAGAGCGTGTCGTCCCCGCTCTTCTTGACGAGCTTGTCGATCTCGTCCAGCACGATGACAAGAACCGCCTTATTGGAGTCCAGCTGGTTCTTCATCTCTGCATATACCTGATCGGTCGGCCACCCGGTCATCGGGATGTGGGTCTTTGCCTTGTCGCTGCCCACCTCCTCGATCCCGCTCAGATCCTTTGCAATCTGGGCCAGAACCCGGTACTGGGTATCGATCACTTCGCAGTTCAGGTGGATGATCCGGCAGACCGTTCCCATGTTGCTGCTGACCTTCTCCAGTTCTGTCCCGACATACCGGACACAGGCTGTCTTTCCCGTCCCGGTCTTCCCGTAGATCAGGATATTGGACGGTGTCTCATTCCGCAGCGAGGGGGCGAGAATGGAGGCAATCTCGTCGATCTGCGGTTTGCGGTGTGGCAGGATCTGGGGGCGGTAGGAGTGCCTGAGAACTTCGCGATCTTTAAAAATCTTGTTGCTGGTGAGATATTTATTAAACAGCCCCGCCTGGGGGGGTTGGGGATTTTCCGGTTCTGGCATGGTTTACCTTGTGGAGCAGATCCTTTGTAGTTTGAATTGAAAAAGGTGATCGTTTGCCAGCCTTATAAACCCCTTTATTTCCTCTGGAAAGATTGAAAATATCATTCAATTTTAAAAACGCGCGAAAAATTACCGTTTAAAGGTTGTAATGGAGATGGAACACCTGTTTATAAATACTTCTATCATTTCCAAAATCAGAAGGTTCCAGAGGGACCCCTTTGTTTCGTGTGGAACCTGTTCTCATCATCATATCCTATGATGATTTGTTAGTTCCTCAAAAGCATTTGGTAACTTTCTCTCAGAACCATAAATAATGATCGAAATGATTCCGGCAATCGTCAACAGGAACCAGGCAACAGTCATCAGATAACCAGTAGTGAAGATTGCTCTTTAAACAACAGACAGCCGGGATAATACCTGACCTCCTGACCTCGCCATCGAAAGAACAGGAACAACCTGGCAAATAGAAAATAAACAAATGATATCAGAACCCTGCCGGCAAACCAGACAAGTATCAGGAAAACTACCAATACAGAATAATAGTCGATATATCAGATGCCACATCATGCTCCAGAACAATCCGGGCCAGTATATTCATGGGCTGCCCTATCTGGTAAATATCGCTTCAGACATTCCAGACATTCACAGGAAGCCTGACAGACAACCGGATAACCAGTTATTATCAGTTTCTTATCATAAGTCGTGAATTGTTCAAATAAAAACAACCTGTTTCATTCAATACCCAATATCCGATGGAACCAACACAGTCTCGTAATAAACCGGAGCAGAATACCTGGGAAACAGGGAGCCGGATATTCCGGATATAACAACAACACTTCTGAGAAATAATACCATCAGCATAACAGAGAGTAATGGTATGTACCGGCTGTGAACTACAACACTCCTGAGGAGTAATATCGTCAGCATAATTGGGAGTAATGGCATGTACCGGCTGTGAACTACAATACTCCTGAGGAGTCATATCGTCAGCATAACAGAGCGTAGTGGTATGTGCCGGCTGAACATCGCAGATGTACCTACAATACTCCGGAGAGGCGGTGTTGTGAGGAACAGGAAACGGTATGTACA
>CAZNLI010000003.1:47071-55310 GCA_964574125.1 uncultured Methanoregula sp. | reverse complement strand
TACCTACAATACTCCGGAGAGGCGGTGTTGTGAGGAACAGGAAACGGTATGTACAATGAAAAGATCAGATCCGGGGGTAAATCCAGCATTCAGGAAGTACATCTCCATCGGAAATGACGGGGATCCCCTCAGGAAGAGTCCATCTGTCGCCATCACCCCCAGTAGCCAATTCGGGTTCCAGTGGAAATAAAGGGGTTGGTCCAATTTGGGAAGCATTCAGAAATCAGCGGGCAACATGCCGGTTTTATTAACCAGCAATAACCATGAGATTTATTAGTATGAATAAAGATCACCTTCAGCCCGTCACGGTTTCGGTCGGTATCATAACGGTATCGACCAGCCGGACAGCAGAGAACGATACGAGCGGCCTCACCATCAGCGAGATTGTCAAGAGTGCCGGTTTCTCTGTCACCCACTACGGGATCGTGCCGGACCGGATCGATGCCATCCGGAACGAGCTGGACCGTGCAGGGCACCATGCAAACTGTATCATCGTCAATGGCGGCACCGGTCTCACCCATGACGACTGCACGATTGAGGCAGTCGCCCCGCTCCTTGAGAAGACCATCGACGGGTTCGGGGAGCTCTTCCGGATGTTAAGCTACGAGGAGATCGGGACATCCGCACTTCTCTCCCGCGCCGTTGCCGGCACCTGGCAGAAGAAGATCGTCTTCTGCATCCCCGGGTCAACTCCAGCTGTCACCCTTGCAACCACAAAACTGATCGTGCCGGAAGCCGTCCATATCCTCTCCCATGCAACACAGTAAGCAACACAGTAAACCGGTACCGTAAACAACATTGGAAGGCAACGCTGCAGGGGATCTGATGCGGGACAGGATCCCAGCCGATACGGGGTCCCCCACTCCTTGTTTTGTTACGATCTCGGGGTTTCCGGAACAATCCGGCCTTTTCCTATTTTCCTGACAGCACTTCTCCGGATCTCGTAAACCCGCCATTGGGGTGGCGGCCCGTGAAGCTTATTGAAGCGTATGATACTGGCATCCAACCTATGACGATCGATGCATTGCCCGGTTCCGGAATGGATCGGGGTGTATCAGATATGAGGTTGTGTTTGCGATCAGGTCTCCGGAAGGACTAATCTCCGTCATACGATTCACCGGGTTCCTGAAAACAGCATACCGGTCGCATGAAGTGTGACATCTGGAATGGTACTCTTGAAAATCCGGCCCTGGAGAAACTGACGCGAACGTCTCCGGTTCACACCGGAACAATGAAAATGCGATGAGGCCAACCAGGAAAAAATCGAAATGTACGACAGCCCCGCCCCTGTGGCAATCCCCACACCGTCAGCGGTTTGCATCGAGAAGGGCGACGCGTTCTATCACAAGGTCCTGCAACCGGTGCGCTCCTCCTGCGGCAGTAAGCTCCGCATCCGTGATCGAGAAGAGGTATTTGAGCCGGGTCGCCCGGCCCGGGTCCAGGACCTCTTCCCCGCTGTCGGTAACGTGTATGAGCGGGGAGAGCATCTCCCAGATCCCCTGCCGTGGCGGGCAACAGCAGACATATGCCAGGTTTTTTCCCTCATGGATCCCGAGCGCCGCAGCTTCCGTGCACTGCCGTGTACCGGCAGCGTAGAGGAGCGCCTCCATCTCGAGCGTCTTTGCAATCGGGGTGCCACACGAGAACGAGCGGATGGCATGGGTAAGCGCCGCCTCTGCATGCCGGATGCCCGCCATGTTCTCCGCGTTGAAGCAGACGATTGTTACTTCCTCTGCATGCATGATGGCGCGTAATTTCGCAAGGAAATCCCCCATATCCGCGACCGTGATTCGTGCGGTCCGGATCTCATAGTCCGCTCTTATGCTCTCCATGCCGGTCACCCGAATTTCAGCAGGGTCGATTGCCCGCTGTCCTGCCCGTTACCCGGGGCGGCTCTTAGATCCTGCCTTGTACCCCTGCCGCTCAGCTGGGAGAACAGCTGGTCGGCAATTCCTTTCCCGAGGATCTTTGTAATCTCTTCAATACCGGTTTCAACGATCTTATCCGGCGAGGTGATCCCGTAGTTGAAGAGCCGGCGGGCACGCACCCGGCCGATGCCCCGGAGCCGGACGAGCGGGAGGAGTTCGCGCCGGATGCCGTTCTTCATGCAGATCTCGTACTCCCGGATCGGCTGGCTGAACTCCGGCCGGAAGAGCCGGGAAAGTTCCCCGCCGGCATGGAGCAGCCAGTTCACGCTCTCCACCATCCCGTAGATGTCGCCGGGCCCGACGTTGTACCGCTCGCAGATCTTCGCATCGGAGAGCTCATCCGACCAGTCGGAGAGGAGGAGGGCGGTTTTGAGCGAGCGGTAGAAGGTCTCGGCTGTATCCTCGTCGTCAGGTATCCCGATCCAGAGGTCTTCAGCCCGGTCATCCATGATCCGGTCCAGCAGCCCGACATCGGCGTTCCGGGCGTACAGGGTGGGCATGTCCGGGGTGCTGCAGAGGAGCTGGAGGAAGCCGAGATCGGAATAGTCCTCCCTCTCCCGCAGCCCGTTCAGGATCATCTCGGCGCTCCGGGGATCGATATAGAGCCGGGAGACGATCGATCCCGACTCCGTTGCCATCAGGTGTTCGCCGACTTCGGCAACCATCTCGGACCTGACAAGGAACGAAAGCGCCGAATCCACAGCCCGCTGGATAAGCCTTCCCTGCGGGTGCTCGTGGACATAGTACGTCCTGTCCATGAACGAAGACAGGTCTCCCCGTGTGCCGGCAAACCCCGATGCGATGAGTGACAGGACATGGGTGTAGAGGGCGGAGGGTTCTGCCGCTTTGGAATGGGCATCCTCGGCAGCGGCGTCGATATATTCTGCGAAGAGTTCCTCTACCTGGTCGCGGTCCTTTGCGATGAGCACCGCCTCGCCATACGGGTCGAGGTGCGGCCGGCCAGCCCTCCCAGCCATCTGGTGGTACTCGGCGACCGGGATGGGCTGCATCCCTTCTCCCGCGGAGAACCGGAGATAATCGCGGATGATGACCCGGCGGGCTGGCAGGTTCAGGCCGGCGGCAAGCGTCGGGGTCGACGAGATGCAGCCAATCAGTCCTTTCCGGAACCCCTCCTCGACGATTGTGCGGGCTTCGCGGCGCAGTCCCGCGTGGTGGAACGCCGCCCCTTTTGCTACGCAGGCGACAAGGGTGCGGTCGAGCTCGGTCTCGGCAATGGCAGAGAGCCGCTCTGCACAGGCGGCAAGCTCCCCGTTCTCGCGCTTGATTGCGGATGCCGCCCGTTTCGCAAACGCTTCCGCGTTCTTCCGGGAAGAGACGAAGACAAGGCACTGCCCGCCTTCGGCGATGGTATCCATGCAGAGGTTGAGGTCATCGTAGTTTTTCGATACGACGGCAACCGGGCGCTCATTGTCATGGAAGTGGATGATCCCGTCACAGAAAACGCCCTGCCGGAGGTCCACCGGCCTCCATGTGCCTGTCACCAGGTTTGCATCAAGCCAGCCTGCAAGGGTCTTCGGGTTCCCGATGGTTGCCGAGAGGGCGACGATCTGCATATCCGGGTTCCGGTACCGCAGCTTTGCGATCACCATCTCCAGCGTCGGTCCCCGGCCCGGAGAGTCGACAAGGTGCACCTCGTCGACAACGAGGAGGGTGATCTCTGCGATCCAGCCGGTCCGGTTGCGCAGGAGCGAGTCAACCTTCTCGGAGGTGGCAACGATGATGTCGTTTCGCCCGAGCCTGTCGTCCTTCCGGTCGAAATCCCCGGTGGAGATGCCGACTTTAACACCCTTTCCGGAGAATTCGGCATACTTCTCGCTTGCCAGCGCTTTCAGGGGGACGATGTACAGGCACTTGCCGCCCTTCGCGATATGCCGGTGCATCGCGAGTTCGGCGATCAGCGTCTTGCCGCTTGCCGTCGGGATTGCCACGAGCTGGTTTTTTCCGTCAAGGAGCCCCCCGTTCACGCACTCGGCCTGCGGGGGGTAGAGCTCCATGATGCCGGAGTCCAGGTACCGTTGTTTCAGGGCCTCCGGCACCGCAAGTTCCGCAATCAGCATGGACAATTCCCCCGTATTTTCTGCAACCCGCTCATCAAAAAGGACGATCCTCCGGCCCCCGGGAACCATCCCGGAGGGCGAACCGGCCCGATACCACTACCACATCTGTACCGGATCAGGCGGCCGGACCCCCTGCAGTCAATAGTAATAACTGATGAGATCCTGTTTTGCCTCTTTCTTCTTCTTGTCGAGGAACGCAAAGACGTTCTCGTGCGGCACACCTTCGATCAGCATATCGATTGCAGACCGGGCGGTCTTGAGCTGTTCGGGATACCCGATGATGGCAACGGTCTTTCCAAAGACCGAGATCTCGGTGTCGGTCATGTTCTCGATCTGTTCCCGGGCACGCCCGTCCCTCCCGATGATCCTTCCCCGCAGCCGGTCGAGCTGGTGCGGGTTGTCGGCAAGTCCCGAGAGATCGATCACTTCGAGCAGGAGATCCTCGTCTTCCAGCAACTCGAACGCACGCTCCGGCGAGAACCCCCGGTTCACGGCGTTGATGACCTCGACTGCCCGGAGCAGGGGAACGGCATTTTCGTCCGGGCCTTCGACTTTGACGGTCCCCTCCTTGCTGTCTATGGTGACGGTTGTATTGGTCTTTCCTTCGAGGTCCTTCTTTGTCGCTCCGCCCTTGCCGATGAGCGCCCCGATCCGGTTCGCTGCGATTTTTGTCTCCTGTATCATGGCAAATCAGTCCTCCTCTATCGTATTCTGGCTGGCGATCGCAGGCACCCGGGCTCCGTGCAGGAACGGATCCCAGGTAAAGCACTGCATATCCTGGTGGTCATATGGCGGTCATGGCTCTGCCGTGTCAAGCCCGGTGATGGCGTTGAAGAGCTCTTCGTCGCCCCTGACCGTGCAACGGTTTTTGAAGAACCGGTTGACGTTCCTGATATCCCGCATCAGGAATGCAAGGGCGCGGGGGTGATCCCGGGTCACGGACTGGCCCATATCGATGATATAGGGTTGGTCGCCGTACAATATATTGAACTCGCTTAAGTCAGCGTGGACGAGCTCCGCTTTGAGGTACAGCGTCCTGATAAAACCCGTCACCTGTTCGTAGACGGCAGCCGGGTCCGGCATCTCCGCGTTGCGCAGCTGGGGGTACGGGCGCTCGTTTTTACCCATGAACGACATGACAAGGATGTTCCGGTCCCAGACAAGGGGTTCAGGGACGGGGACGCCCGCCTCTTTTGCCCTTGCAAGGTTGGAGTACTCCTTCTTCGTCCACGCAAAGATGAGGTCCTTGCGGTTCTTCTTTACGTTCGCGAACCGGCGGTCTCCCCGGATGTACTCCCCCATGGTGTTGAAGTTCGCCGTCCTGATCCGGTAGATCTTGATGGCGATGGGGGCACCATCCCGCTCGGCGTAGAAGACATTTGCCTCCTTCCCGGTGCTGATGGACCCCCCGATGACCGAGATCCATTTCTTGTGGACGAGCTTGTACAGGGCGAGCAGGGTGACTTCATCGAAGACGTCCTCCCGGACCTTCATCTGGTCGGCATCCTTGATCCGGATGCCCATCTCCTCAAGTTCGCGATCGAACCGTTCCTGTTTCTTCTCGAAACTCACGGGGTGTTCTCCGGGGGTTGATGGCAGTTGTTTTCACGGGTCAGCGGATATAGTCGCGCACCGGGGCAAGCACCGTGATTAAAGCCTCACCGCATGCCTTCTTCAGGTCGGCCGGGTGGATGGCTTTTCCCTGGTACGCCTCTTCGAGGTCCTTATAGCCTGCGAAGGTGCGGTCGCCGCCGAACTTCTCGGGCCGCTTTATCGTCACCTCGTTCAGCCTTGGGAAGATGTGGTGCTGGAAGATCTGCAGAACGGGGTTCTCGGCGATCTCGGGCGGGCAGAACGCTTTCTGGCATTTCTTCCGGATATCGTCCTCGGAATCTGCAACCGAGATGTAATTGCCCTGCGACGAGGACATCTTCTTGCCGTCAAGCCCGTTCAGGATGGGGGTGTGGATGCAGACCGGGGCCGGGTAGTTGAAGTTGATGAGGTGCTCGCGGGCAAGCATGTGGATCTTGCGCTGGTCGATGCCGCCGACTGCCGCGTCAACGCCGAGCATTGCGATGTCGGCAGCCTGCATTAAAGGATAGATCATCTGGGAGACGGTCGGGTGCTCCATCTGACGGCCCACCTCGTCCATGCTCCGCTGGGCACGGTTCAGGGTGACCTGCTGGGAGAGCTGGAGGACGAGGAGCTCATACTCGCGGCTCAGCTGGAGGTCGGAGCCAAGCACGTACCGGACGTTTCTGAGGCCGAGCCCCTCAAAACATCTCCGGTTGTACTCGGCGAGCTCCCGGACCCGCTCCATCGTCCCCTTGCGGTTCAGGAACGCATGGAGATCGGCGAGGAGGACGGTTACCTCAAACCCGGCTGCCTGGAGATCCATGAGCTTGTTGACGGTGACAAGGTGCCCGAGGTGGATCTCCCCGCTCGGCTCATAACCGGCATAGACCTTTTTGACCGGTTTTGCAAGGAGTGCCTTCAGGTCGTCTTCGGTTACAATCTCGACCGTGTTGCGGGTGACCCGCTCGTATGCGTCCATCAGCATTAATGGGGGTTTGGCCCTGTTAATGGTTATTCCGAAGACGTTCGGAGAATCTGCTATGAACGAGGGGATACAGCCGGCCCTCAGCACTGGGTGCCATTGCCACAGGGCTTCCAGGGTCTGGCGCCTTCTTTCCGGATGTAATAGTACTGTCCTCTGAAGGATACGACATGCATGTCGAATTGCGATAAATAGGAATTTTCCTCATCCGACAGGATCGTCCCGCTGTAGGCTTTACCGCCGTCAGACAGGGTTAAAAAACTGGTCTGTGCGATCCGTATCACATGCTCAGGTTTCAGCGAATAAAGGACCTTTTTCTTACCGGTGAAAAGTTCGTTGAAAACCGGATGATCCGCAAACTCCGCCTCGGTCAGGTTGAAGACAGGAACCCCGAAATAACCGTTGGATGAAGGTTCTGCCCTGTCGGCTTCGAAATACGGGACTTGGGAATGCGGATCCCCGAAAAAGTACGCCAGCAACAGGGCTGTCATGGACACTGTCACTATCACGCAGATGACAAGCCCGCCGTTGATCAGACCCTTTTTCAAATCCATACAATAAAAAAATGACTGGCAGGGATCCTGCCCCTGTCTTTTTCTTTAATGGTAATTCTGGATCGGCGTAAACTTCAGCGCCGCATTGGTTGCCGCAACGGATTTTGCCGCGTCCTTCTCGGTGCCGGTCATCGCCCGGATCGCATCGACGTTCTCCACGACAACATCGGCTTCCTGGTGGATTGCCTGGAAGAAGCAGAGCTCGGTCCCCTGTGCATAGATCGAGTCCTCGAAGATGCAGTTCTCGTACAGGTCGGAACGCTGCCGGTTTAAGTCCATCGCGAACTCCTTGAGCTCCGCGGTGCTCTTGAGGCCGGCGCTCTTCTTCACAAGCCCGAGCCTCGGGTGCTTGTTGATGAGCTCGATCACCCGGTCGCGGGAGACCGGCTTCTTTGTCGTGATCCGGATCGCGTGCATGTGCATCATCGTTGTCGGGACGATCATCGCCATGGTCGTGATCGAGATATGGGGAAGGACCGAGAGCACATCGGGGCCGTGGTGGCTTGGCACGGTCACCGGGTCGAGGACGACTGCGTCAATGGGCCCTTTCTTGATCTCGCCAGGGTCAGACCCGCGCCGGACCATGATGGCGTGGACGTGGGCGACGCCATACTCCCTGTCGATGGTATTGATGATCCGGCAGAGCCCGGTCGTGTTGCAGGAGACGACCCGGACAAACTGCCTCCCGATGGCATCCTTGTAGTTGCAGTCGGAGTTGAAGGAGAACCCGGCGACCTCGTGGTCTTCCCCGCCCTGCCAGATCGCTTTGACCCCCAGCTTCTCGTACAGGGGCTTGTTCGTCGCCCCGACATCGCCGGGCGTTGCATCGACGACGACATCGCAGGTCTTCAGCATGTCCTCGACGGATCCCGCGACTTTCAGACCCGCCTTCTCGAACGCCGCTTTTTTGGAGATATCTGCAATATAGAGCGGGTAGCCCCGCTGTTTTGCAACAAAAGCCTCGGCATTAGGCCGGGTCTTGGAGACGCCGACGATCTTCATATCCTTCTGGGCGGCAACTGCATCGGCCACGCGCTTGCCAATCGTGCCGTACCCGTTAATCGCAACCCGTATCATACAATCTTACATTATCCTGAAGGTGAAAAAGGTATCCGAAATGCA
>CAZNLI010000003.1:33705-46971 GCA_964574125.1 uncultured Methanoregula sp. | reverse complement strand
TCAAACCCGCTGGTTACTTGACCTTCCGGTACGCATACCAATACAGGATGGCTGTGCCCCCAAAAGCGTTCTATGAAAATGACCGGCTCCGGATCATCAACGACGATGTCCTCACAACAAAGCAGCTGAAGAGCGGGAGCATCGATCTCATCGTCACCTCGCCGCCCTATAACGTTGATATCCGGTACGGGAGCCATGACGACGGGGGCTCATATGACCGGTATCTTCTGTTCTCCGAAACGTGGATGGCCCGGTGTTACCGATGGCTCGCAGATACGGGCCGGTTCTGCCTCAACATCCCGCTCGACAAGAACAAGGGGGGCCAGCAGAGTGTCGGGGCCGATCTGACGGCGATTGCAAAAAAGGCCGGGTTCTCCTATCATTCAACCATCATCTGGAACGAGGGGAACATCTCGCGCCGGACCGCGTGGGGATCGTGGATGAGCCCCTCGGCACCGTACGTGATCGCGCCGGTGGAGCTGATTGTCGTTCTGTACAAGGGTAACTGGAAGCGCCCCGCCGCCGGAAGAACGACCGACATCACCCGGCAGGAGTTCATGGACTGGACCAACGGGCTCTGGACGTTCAACGGCGAGAGCAGGAAGAAAGTGAACCACCCGGCACCGTTCCCGGTCGAGCTCCCGCTCCGGTGCATGAAACTCTTCAGCTACGTCGACGATCTCGTTCTCGATCCGTTCCTCGGGAGCGGGAGCACGCTTGTCGCTGCCTGCAGGTCAGGGCGCCGGGCTGCCGGTATCGATCTCGACCCGGAGTACTGCCGGATTGCTTTCGACCGGATCAGGAAGGAAACGGCCAGGTAACAGGCAGATTGGCAGGGGGTCCTCTCCCTATCCGGATCCCCGGGTTATTCCGCGGTCTTCCCGGGATCAGAGACCGATTCAGCTGAATCTCCGGTCATCCGCCACGGCTCCAGTCTCCCGTTATACAGCACGAAGACCTCGATTGGTTCACCCTTCCGGAACGCCCGCATCCGGTCGTCGTAGACCTTCCGGATGTGCCGGAGCCCGTTCTCCGCGAAATGGTCGCACATGAACTCGTAGAACCGGATGGTCTGTTCGAGGAACGCGATCTCGTAGGCTTTCACATCCTTTGCAATGGCGAGGCTCTCTTCGAACGGGATAACGTTATTGTACGTCCCGTGCCGGTTGAGCCCGCTGATCTGTCGCCAGTCCACGATCCCGCCCTCATCCGGCTCCCGGTGGAGCATGTACGGGTAGATCCGGCAGATGGAGAGCCGGTCGTTGTAGATCCGGCACCGGTTTCCCTCAAGGAAGAAGCATGTCCCGTCCGGTTTTGTCCGGAGGGCATACCCGGAGTCATAGAACCGGCCGTGCTGGTCGCAGAGCTCGAAGTAGGGCGCAGGGATGAGGGCGGCAGGGTCGATCGTTTTTATGACCGCAGTATCCCTGTCGAGGAGGAAGACATGGTCGTTGAATTCCTTCGTGCAGCACTTCGTGCACCGGTCGCAGTTGAACCCGACATCCCGTATGATCTCGGCGAGCGTTTCCGCGGGATAATCGATCACCGAGAAGAGATCCTGCCGGAGCGCATCCAGCCGGGAACCAATCCCGGGGATGATCCAGTTGCTATTCCCGTTGGATTCTGAAAGATTCGGACCGCTCCGGATAGATTCCCTGCCACTCTTCGGTTTACTCATTGGGGCAGCTCGCGGAATTCTAGGGAGGCGGAGTTCATGCAGTACCGTTTCCCGGTCGGCAGCGGTCCATCGTTAAAGACGTGGCCGAGATGTGCCCCGCACCGGGCGCACAGGACCTCGGTGCGCACCATACCGTGCGAACGATCGGGCTGCTCCCGGATATTCAGGGAAGAGACCGGCGCGGAGAAGCTGGGCCAGCCGGTGCCCGAGTCGAACTTGGTATCCGAGAGGAACAGGTCGGTCTTACAGCAGGTGCACCGGTAGACTCCCTTCTTTTTGCAGTCATGGTACTTCCCGGTGAAGGCAGGTTCGGTCCCTTTCTTCCGGGCGACATCGAACTGCTGCGGCGTAATGATTGCGATCCATTCGGCATCGGTCTTAACAACCGGGCTTACCTGTTCAATCCCCCCTGTGCTGACGGAGTAGATCGGGATTGTTCTCTCGTTCACCATGCACACACCTCCGGCATTCAGGCTCCCAGGTATCGTTCCGGGGCGCTATGCAACCGGATCCCCATGGATCCGCATAAGTGTTTCTTCGCTGACAGTCCGGTCATTCTGGACTCTCGCGGGCGTTGCAACGGTCGCCACGATCAGAGATACTCCCCCTGGATTGCGATGACTTCGGTGCTGTCCTTTGCCTTTGCATATCGTTCAAGCGGCTCTGAATTCACTTCGAGGAACCGGATCCCCCAGTTCACCCTCCCGAGGATCACCGTTGCCTGCTCCCGCTCCCCCATAATGAAGAGCGCTGCGGCAAGGGCCTCGACCGAGGAGAGCATGCAGGGCTTCCCGAAATTGACCGGGTTTGCCGCCATCAGGAACGGGAGCGCCCGGCGGATCCGCCACGAGCTGACGGCACCGCAGTCCAGCACCTCCCACGAGCAGTCGAGCGCTGTTATTGACTTCACGGTCCGGTCCGCCGGGGAGAGCGCCTGCTCCGCGGTCGGATCGAGGAGGAGCGTGTTCCGCGGGATCGCGGAGATCTTGGTCACGATCCTGATGAGCCCCGCCCGGTCCAGCTTCTTGACCGTGCATTTCCGGGGATCGCAGCTGTTGTCCCTGTACGCGAAAAGGGGGATCATTGATCATCTGTGGGAACGTAAAATCTATCAATGTACGTGCTGGTCTCCCCCTGCATCCTCAACCCGGCCCTGAGGGCGGAAGGTATCACGAGGCAGTCGGACATCGAAGCATTCAACCGGGCGCAGGAGCGGTGCCTGCGGTTCAATATCGATATGGTACCGCTTCCCTGCCCGGAGACCCTTTATCTCGGGCCGGCAAGGGCGCCCGGCACCTACCTCGAACGTCTCAACACGCCGGAATTTTCCCGGCTGCTTGACGAGCTGGAGTCGCAGGTAAAAGATACGGTCGCAGAACGCGGCCCCCCGCTCTGCATCATCGGCGTCAACTCCTCGCCGACCTGCGGGGTCACGAGCACGTATTACGGGGCGGAGGGAGGAAAGCCTCCGAAACGGGAGGGGCGGGGAGTTTTCCTCTTGCGGTTCCCGGGCATCCGGGCAATCGATGTCTGTGCGTTCGCCCGGTACCGGATCTACCTTGCCGCCCCGCTCTTCTCGGAGGCCGAGCGGAGTTATAACGCTTCCCTCGCCCGGCTGCTGGAGGACCACTTCTTCTCGGTCCATCTCCCGCAGGATGTCGGGGATGACACGCCCGCCCGTAACGTCGCGGAGCATGAACGGATCTACAAGCTGAACCGGGAGGCGCTGGATGCTGCCGACACCGTGGTTGCCATCATTGACGGTGCGGATGCCGATTCCGGCACGGCGTGGGAGATGGGGTACACGTCTGCCCGGGGAAAACCCGTCTTTGCGCTCCGGACCGATTTCCGGAGGGTTGGGGCGTTCGAGCACGTGAACCTGATGCTGGAGCAGTCGGCAACCGTGGTTTCGGGAAGGGAGGAACTCCTTGCCGCGCTCCAGTCCCCCTTAATATGAGTTCCGGTCGTTTTTCACCGCGAATGCAACATCTATTACCCGGTACAGCTCAGTTTCTCTACCATGCCAAACCTGACCGTCGCCGTCCTCGCTTCCAACGATTATGCAAAAGATCTCGGGAAGAAGGGGACGACAACCGACATCACCTTCTATAACCTGAAAAAGGGCAGCGACACGGTCACGTTCATCGAACCGACGCGCTATCCCGAGAAACTCTCGGCGCTCTTCTTTACGCTCTCGATGGCCGATTCCGTGCTGCTCGTGGTAAGCGAGATCAACGCGCAGTTCGGCGAGATCGTGCTGGAGCTCCAGTCTGTCAGCGTGAAGAAGGGGCGAATCATCCTGAAGAACTACATCACGCCGGAACAGATCGCCCCCCTCATCCAGGGAACGGTCCTCCAGCACTACACCGTTGTTCCCGAGGAGTTCATCACTCTCCGGGACAGCTACCTTGCCGAGGCAGCAAAGAAGGGGAGCGGCGGAAATGCCCGGAGCGGGGCTTCCGGGGGAACCGTCCCCATCGACCACCACTTCAATGTCAAGGGGGTCGGCGTCGTTGTGCTCGGCTCCGTTGCAGAAGGTCAGATCAAAAAGCACGACAATCTCACCGTGCTCCCCACCAAAAAGACCGCACAGGTCCGGTCGATCCAGAAACATGACGACGATGCCGAGAGCGCCGTCGCTGGCGACCGGGTTGGGATGGCGTTAAAGAATATCGAGGCGGAAGAGCTCGACCGCGGGTATGTCCTCACGAGCGATCCTTCTCTCAAGGTCACACAGGAGTTCACCGGCAAGGCGGCACTCGTGAAGTACTGGCCGGCGCCCCTGAAAGAGGGAATGGTCCTCTACCTCGGGCACTGGATGCAGTACATCCCCTGCCGGGTGGAGAAGGTGGTTGCGGAGAACGACTGGCGCATGCCGCTCCTCACCATCGCGCTCGACAAGGAGCTCATCTACCCCCCGGGAGCAACCGGCGTCCTGCACTATCTCGAAGGCGGGAAATTGCGCGTTGTGGGCTCGATCAGGTTCCCGTAACGGTTGCCGTCAATCCCCCGGGTGTATTTCCCTATCCCGTTTTCACGATATTTTTCACAATATCTTAAAGAACTCAATACTCCCATGATTTCCTGATCACTATGGACTGGATATTCCTCATCGTTGTAGGTGTCATCGTCCTTGTCCTCATCGGGCTTGTCCTGTGGGCGATCGGCATCTACAACCGGTTCTACACGCTGAAGAACTCGTCGGAAGCAACGCTCGGCCAGATCCGGGTTGCCATGAAGAAACGACTCGACATGATCGAGCAGCTGCTCGGGGCGGTCAAGAGCTATGCCAGGTTCGAGAAGGAGACGTTCGAGAAGGTCACCGCCATGCGGGCGAGCGTTGCCACGGCAGGCCCCGGCGACCTCAACAAGGTCGAAGCAGAGTCCCGGTCCATCTTCGGGAGGCTCCTTGCCGTTGCCGAGAACTACCCGGACCTCAAGACTAACACCACCGTCATGAACCTCATGGGCTCGGTCAGGGAGATCGAGGACGAGATCGCGCGGCAGCGGTACACGTACAACAACATCTCGCAGGAGTTCAACACGATGATGGACACCATCCCGTCCAACTTCATCGGCAGGTTCATGGGCCTCATCAAGCTCGAGTACCTCCAGTTCGAGGAAGCGATCAAGACCCCGCCGAAGATCGAGTTCTGAGGCCGGGACGGCATACATGAGCGAAACACGGCAGCTTGCCGGGCTGGTAGCCGGCTGCTTCATCATCGGCATCATCGGGCTTGCCATCGTCACGGTCGCCCCCCCGCTCTTCGAGGGGGACCTTGTCGTCGACCGGTACGAAGCCGCCCTGTCTTCTGACGGGACGCTCGCGGAGCAGTACGTCTATGACGTGAAAACCTCCGGCGAGTACCGGATGCTCTACCGGAGCTGGGACGCGCCGGTTGCCGTAACGGGGGCGTCGGGAACGTACGTCCAGTACCTCTCCATGCAGGCACCGCCCGGCACAACCGGCTATGTCAAAGACAACAACGGCAGGGTAACGACAACTGCCGGGCCGGGCGACAGCGCCGCGGCATCTGCCATCGGCGGGCTTGCGGAATACAACGAGGCCGGGGTGTACAAACCGTCCTACTTCAGCGCAGGAACCTACACGGTCTCCTACATTTACCTCCTCCACCCGCCGGTAGAGTATGACAATTACTTCACCCACCTCAACCTCCAGCTTGCGGGGAAGACCCACATCGCCTACCGGAACGTGCGGGTAACCGTCCCGTCGCAGAATATCGATCAGGTCTATGCCTATCCCGCAACGCTCTCGGTTACTGAGGAGAGCGGGAGTTACGTGATCACCGGCACCCTTGCGGAGAACGAGATCCTTGCCGTCGAGATGGTCGGCGGGAGCGACGCGTTCTCCGGCATGCCTGCCGTCCGGTCGGCCGTCAGCGACGTGAAAGGTAAGGCGGCATCCGGCGCATTCTCCTACAACCTGCCCTACTATGGAGCGCTCGCCCTCAACCTGATCGCCAAAGCGGCGGTCCTCATCCTCCCCCTGCTCTTCATCTGGATCTACAACAAGTACGGAAGGGAGAAGGCATTTGGCGTGCCGGCATACCTGAGCACAACCCCCGATAACAAAATGAAACCGTGGCAGGTGAACCTGCTCTTCAAGGGCGATGCGCCGGATTTCGATGAGAACGGCTACTATGCCACGCTCCTTGACCTCCACCGCAAAAAGATCATCGCGATCACGGAGAAGGCCGGGGGAAAAGGTGTCGAGATCCGGATCCTCGCGAATACATCGGACGACCCGTACGAGCAGCGGGTGCTCAACTTCATCGCAGGTATCTCGAAGGACGGGGTTCTCGACACAGCGCGGATTGAGACGCTTGCACAGGAAGCAAAGACACACGTCGCCGCGGAAGAGACGGTCCTCCGGTACCAGAAGATGCTCTCCGATATTACGACCCGGGGAGACCCGGCGCTTGCCGCCCGGTATATCGTTGACGGGCGGGAGCATATCGTCCCGCTCCTGCTCATGTCAGCCGTGCTCTTTGGGATCTCGCTTATCCTCGCGCTCGTCCTGACTTCGCAGGGAGCGCTCCTCTGGCCGGCGGCGGCGCTTGGCGCAGTCGCCCTGGTCCAGTCGTTCATTGCATTCGCCATGCCATCAACCCTGTTCGGGCACTGGAAGGACGACCGGTACCGGGAGAAACTGGAATGGGACTCGTTTGCGCATTTCCTCTCGGACCTTGCGATGATCCGGCGCTATTCTCCCGCCGACATCTCCATGTGGGGGGAATGGCTCGTGTACGGGACGGCGCTCGGGGTTGGCGACAAGGTCGAACAGGCGATGAAAGCGTTCAATGTCAGCATCCCGGAGACCGGAGTCCCGGTAGGGGTCGTCGGCATGAACTACGCCTTCATCCCGCTCATGCATTTCACTCCTCCAAGCCACGGCGGATCAGGCGGCAGTGGCGGTTTTGGCGGGGGAGGATTCGGTGGCGGAGGCGGGTTCGGGGGAGGCGGCGCAGGCGGGAGGTAACGCGCGGTCCTAACCGGGCCATAATGCCCGGAAAATCGTGCATTACCGCCAAGAATCGCCTTATTTTTTGGCTTACATCCCAAAAATCAACGTTTTTCAGCCTAGAAAATCAAATTGGGCTGCATTTTGCCGATCAGGGAAAAATATCTTATAATGCAGAACGATTGATCTGGTATGGCAGAAAATCCGGGCAACTGCAACGGGCCCATCCCCGAACCCAACGAAGCGCTCCCGGTCTACGGGGAGCGGGGATTCTGTGCAATCCGGAAGGGCGGGAAGACCCAGCGCATGGAGTCCCGGAACATCGCCGATCTCCGGGCTTTCATGGAAGATGCCGAGATTGCCTGGGTCGATTTCGTGGTCGAGAATCTCGAACACGACGGGTTCAATGCAGCGGCAGCGTTCGGGTTCTCCGACCTGCTTATCCGGAACCTCTTAAAGGAGGAACGGACGGCATATGAGGACTTCGACGACGAGCTCGGGATCCTCATCCCTGCAATCTTCATGCAGGGTTTCGATGTCCGCCTCGAACCTCTCTTCATCTTCATCAAGAAGAACTTCATCGTGACCCTCCATACCCGCGAAGTGAAACGGTTCTTCCGGGTGAGGAGGTATGCCGAGACGTTCCTGCGCAAGATCCCCGAGGCGAACCTGCCCGGGGACAAGATCACACACCTCCTCATCCGCATCATCGACGAGAATAATGCCCGGAACTTCGATTACCTCGCAAATATCGAGGAGCACGGCGACCAGCTTTCCCGCATCCTCGCGGATCCAAAGACCCCCCGGGACGTCATCGGGCCGCAGATCTACGAGATGAAACATGCCCTGATCGTCTACCTCGGCGGGCTCTGGGCGACCGTGGATACCTTAAGCTCGCTCCGGTACGGGGATGCCGAGCTGATGACGGACGACGAGAAGATCCTCGACCGTATCAACGCCCTCATCGGCGAGGTTCAGGCCCAGATCGGGCTTGCCGAACACCTGTCCGAAGTGCTCGCGAGCGGCCTTGAGGTGCTCCAGTCGATCTACAACAACCAGCTCCAGGTGCTCAACAACAAGCTTGCGATGCTCGTTGCGTACTTAACCATCATCGGTACGGCGCTCCTCGTGCCCAACACGATTGCAACCGTCATGGGCAACGCCATGTTCCAGTTCTCTTCGGAGCATATCCCGATCTACCTTGCGGTGATCATCCTCTCCACGGTCATCTCGACCTATGTCGCATGGTGGGCGGTAAAAAGGGTCGGGCTCCTCCCCCCGAAACCCGAGTAGCCGGGCCCCTGCACATTCTATGGTGCGGCCGGGGGACTGGAACCGGGGCAGGGGTTTACCACAGAAACAATAAGAACCTGAACGGGTGAACGTCTTTATATGCAGTACGCGCAGGGGCAGGTCGGCAGGGTCTTTGTCGTACGGATCGATAACGGCGAGGATTTCATCGAATCGATGCGCCGGTTCGTTACCGAGAAGGAGATCCAGTGCGGTTCCGTAACCTTCCTCGGCGCCCTGATGGCCGGGAGAATGGTGACCGGGCCGGAGGAGCCGGTCATCCCCCCGGTCCCGCATTTTGTCATGTTCGAGGGGGGCTGGGAGGTCTTCGGCGTCGGCACGATCTACCCGGGCGAAGACGGGCCCCATATCCATTACCATGCCTCGGTCGGCCGGGCCGGCCATGCCCTGACCGGCTGCCTGCGCGAGAAGGCAACGACCTACCTGATCGTCGAGGCGATCATCATCGAATTCACCGGCCTTGCCGGCCGCAGGGAATTCGATGCAAAGACCCAGACGCGGCTCCCGGTCTTCGGGGCCCCGGAGCAGGCGGCCAAGGAAGAGGCCGCAGCGCCGGAAGAAGAAAAACCCGAAGAAGAAAAACCTGAAGGAAAACAAAAAGAGAAGAAGCCGGAGGAGGAACCCCCGGAACCGGAGGAGGAACTGCCTCCCGGGCTTGCCGACATCATCCGGGATTTGACCCGGCGGTAATCTCTCGTTTTTGTCTTTCCCGGTCTTTCTTTGTACCCCCGTTATTTGTCCACCCCTTTCCTGTGAACATATATAGTGCAGGTTCCAATCCTGATCCATTCCCATGATCCCGCAGCCGGCGTTTCTTCCCCTGTCGCTTAAAGAAGCCGGAAAGCCTGGCATACGCCAGTTCGATGTCATTCTCGTCACGGGGGATGCCTACGTCGATCATCCCTCCTTTGGGACGGCGCTTATCGGGAGGGTCCTCTGGGACGCCGGTTTTACCGTCGGCATCATCGCGCAGCCGGACTGGAGAGCCGATCGGGATTTTCTGGCTCTCGGATCCCCCCGGCTCTTCTTTGGCATCTCGTCCGGCAACGTCGATTCGATGGTAAACAACTATACGCCGAACCGGAAGCGGCGCAGCGACGACGTGTATTCCCCGGGCGGGATCCCGAAACGGCCGGACCGGGCGACCATCGTGTACACGGACCGGGTCCACGGGCTCTTCCCCGGCGTCCCGATCGCGATCGGCGGCATCGAGGCGAGCCTGCGCCGGTTCGCCCACTATGATTACTGGCAGGACCGGGTCCGGCAGGCGATCCTTGCCGACGCCCCCGCGGATCTCCTCGTCTTTGGCATGGGCGAACGGCAGATCGTGGAGATAGTAAAAAGGCTCGATGCAGGCGAACCCGTGGGCGCGCTCCGGGATATCCGGGGCACGGCATACCGGATGCCGGTGAAGGAATGGCGGGAATGCCCGCACGACGGGATCGTGGAGCTCCCTTCGTTTTCCGCTGTCTCACAGGACAGGGACGCCTACGCGAGGGCGTTTGCCCTCCACTATGCGGAGCAGGACCCGGTCCGGGGGCGGCCGGTCGCCCAGCCGCACGACAAGACCGTCGTCATCCAGAACCCGCCGGCGCTCCCGCTCACGACCGGGGAACTGGATCATGTCTGTGAGCTCCCGTTCTCCCGCCGCGCCCACCCGTCCTACCGGCTTCCGGTCCCCGCGCTGGAACCGGTCCGGTTCTCGGTCGTGAGCCACCGGGGGTGCTTCGGGGCATGCTCGTTCTGCGCCCTGACCCATCACCAGGGGAGGATCATCCAGAGCAGGAGCCTTGCATCGGTTGTCCGGGAGGTTGAACGCATGGCACGGATGCCGGAGTTCAAAGGCGTCGTGCAGGATATCGGCGGGCCGACGGCGAACATGTACGGGATGTCCTGTAAACGGTGGGCGGTTGCCGGGGCCTGCCCGGACAAACACTGTTCGCCGCAGTGCCCCTCCCTTGCGTGCGACCATGCCCCGCAGGTGGAGCTGCTCCGGAAGATCCGCGAAGTGCCGGGGGTCCGGCATGTCTTTGTCAGTTCCGGGGTCCGGTATGACCTGATCCCGGAGGATGACTGCGGGTACCTCCGGGAACTCACTTCGCACCACGTGTCGGGCCACCTGAAGGTTGCCCCCGAGCATATAACCCGGCGGGTCACCGCCTGCATGAACAAGCCGGAGGGGAAGGTTTTCGAAGAGTTCCGGGCAAGGTTCGAGGCCTTCCAGCAGGGGAAGAAGAAGCGCCAGTATCTCCTGCCGTACTTCATGTCCGGCCATCCCGGGTGCATGATTGCGGACATGATCGAGCTTGCGGAATACATCCGGGACCATGACCTGTACACCGAGCAGGTGCAGGACTTCACCCCGACCCCGATGAGCGTCTCGACCTGCATGTACTACACCGGCAAAAACCCGTTCACGATGGAGCCGGTGCACGTGCCGAAAGGCATGGAGAAGAAGATCCAGCGGGCGCTCCTCCAGTATAAGGATCCAAAGAACCGGGGGTTCGTGCTGGAGGGACTTGTCACCGCAGGGCGACCCGATCTGGTCGGCACCGGAAGACGATGCCTTGTGCCGGGGCGCCACGGTACCGGCAACACCGGTTCCTGATCCGGCGGTTCGGCAGGCACCCTCATAAAAAACCGCCCGCAGCCGGGGTGCCGCAGGGGAAAATACCCGGCGTCATGGCCCGGGCGGTATTACTGCAAACCAGCGGACAGCCCCGCGAGTGTTTATTACCTTCCTCCTGCCCTGTACCATGATGGCATATGGTGGAACGGTGTCAAAACTGCGGGAATACGGTTCTTGATGACCATTCGGTCTTTTGCAACCGGTGCGGGGCCCGGCTGACCGCGGATTCGCCCGGAAAGACGGAAGCTGAAATCTCTTCGGTACGGCGCACATCGCTTGTTCCTGCCGCCCCTTCCCGTTGGGCGGAGAGACCGGCAGGGATGATCTCGGGGCTCCGTGATCGCATTTTGCCCCTGCTGCAAACATACTTCAGCTTCGACACGTTCTTCACAAAACCATATGTGCCGGTGATCTACCTCCTCGGGGCGTTTTGCATAACCTTTGTCTCGCTCCTCGCGCTCCTTGGTCCGCTGCCCAACGCAACCTCGTTTGTTTCCTGGATGTTTCTCCTTGTTGCAGGAAATGTTGCCTGGCGGTTTTTATGCGAGGTTGCGCTTACCCTCTTCCGGGTTCATGACGCACTCACCCCCCGCGACGTTACCGGGCTGACAGAACCGGCACCCTCCGGCTTTGTACCGGGCATGGAAGCCGGCCCGGTAGCTGAAACTGCAGAGCTGGTGAAATGCCCCCACTGTTCCGCAACCGTGAGAAGCGACGAGCTCCGGCAGTGCGGGCACTGCGGCATCACGGGGTGCGTGCGGTGTATAAAACCGGCCGGGCTTCTCCGGAAGACCCTGTCCTGCCGGGAATGTTTTGAGAACCGGTGACCTTTTTTTGGAAAACCCGGTTAAAACCAATTAAAAGCGGTTATGTAACGGGTGGCAACCGGGCCGTCTGCCCGCAGAGAAACCCGGCAGGACACCGCCCACCTGCCCCCCGTGATCTTCAGATCTCAATGGTCAGGTCATCCGTTGCCGCGACAAGGCCGGCAAAGGTCTTCCCGAACTCACCCTGCACCGCAGTCCGTTCCGCAAGGGTGCGGTAGACTTCAGCCCCGAAATGCGTAAGGGCGAGGCGTTTTGCCCCGGCCCGCTCTGCGATCCCGACAGCATCCCCGGGGTTCAGGTGCGGCCAGTCGGGGCTTGTTTCGCCGGGTTTCAGGCCGCACTCGGTGATCAGCAGGTCGGCGTCTTTTGCGAGGGTGATGGCATTGTCGCAGACACCGGTGTCCGTGCAGTACGCTACGACCTTTCCGTCGAGTTCCAGCCGGTACCCGAGGCAAGGCACGGGATGGACGAGCGGGAGGCAGGTCAACCGGAAGGGGAGGTTGTGGATCCCCGGCGCGAGCTCCTTCACCTCGTTCCTGAACGGGAGGATGCCAAACGGCACCGTGTAGGGTTCGGCAACAAACGTATCGAGAGCGCCTTTAGTGCCCTCCTGCGTGAAGATGGAGAGCCCCTTCCTGAAACGGAATTTACACAGCGTGTGCAGGCCGGCGATATGGTCGATATGCATGTGGCTTAAGAACAGGTACGCCGGCCGGTCCTGCGTGATGTACAGGTCGGCCTTTGCGATGCCGTTTCCCGCATCGAGGATGATGTCATAGTCGGCCGTCCGGAGAAGGACCGAGACCGTATTGCCGGTCGTCGTGTCGTACCAGCCGTTCGTCCCAAGGAAGGTCACTTTCATTGGATACCGGGTTGTGCGGCTGGCAAAAAAAGAGTTGGCGATCCTGCCGCCAACGGATCGTTTAAAAAATACCGGGCGCTTCCTACATCTTCGACTGGTCCGGGGGCTTAGCCGTCCCGTGGACTTCCGGCCCCCTCACACCGAGGCCAAGCATCGGGTCCCGCTTCTTCTTCCGGTGCTCCTCCTCCGTGGCATCCCCTGGTTCCGGTTTCTTTGCAAGGAAACATTCCACGGGATCCTTTCCTCCCGGGCAGGTCTTGTCCAGAAACTCGCTGCACTCTTCGCAGGTTGGCACCCGGGAAGGCAGGAGCGAGGGGAAATGGGCCTTCCAGAGCGCCGGGTCGATCCTGCCCTCTTCCAGGAAGCGCCGGATATGCCGTGCCGTATATTTCATGCTCAGGTACTTGGGCGGTGTTCTCACTTATGGCCTTTCCCTCCGGGGAGAACCGCCGGTTCCGGGGCAGGGCGCTCCTGTTC
>CAZNLI010000003.1:4869-33605 GCA_964574125.1 uncultured Methanoregula sp. | reverse complement strand
TATGGCCTTTCCCTCCGGGGAGAACCGCCGGTTCCGGGGCAGGGCGCTCCTGTTCAGGAAGCGCGGAGAAAGGCTCTTACCCGGGATATTGTCATGGGACGGAAAGATCGGGAAAGGAAAAACAGGGACCGGCCTGAAATACAATCTTTGGAATTCAGTGGAAAAGTACGGCGGAGGATTGTCTCCCCGCCGTTTCCCGCATTCTTTTCAGTATCCTGTCATGTAATCGAGCACCCGGTCCCAGATCACGAGGAGACCGGGGATGATGACATAGGCGAGGAGCCCTGCACCTACGAAAATCCCGGTTATGAGCACGTCGTTCTCCATATGGTTCACTCCGTGCTCCCATTATCGGGGATTTTCCCGACCTCCCCTTCTGCGAAGGGCCGGACGAGGAATGCTCCGGTGATGAGAACTTCGTTCTCCATATCAGCACCCCCGGTTACGCGAGTGCCGCGACACCGTCGGCCCAGGTCTCGATCACGGACTGGATTGAGTTGTCGGAGAAGGACGAGATCGTGACTTTCTCCCGTGCGATGGTCACGAAGTACAGTTCCCCGTTGGGATCGTGGCACCGGAGCGTTGCCGAGAACGCATCGGCGTCCGCGTTGTGGGTGACAGTTCCGCCATGCGCCGTTACGTTGGCGCTGTTGGCGAGCACCGCTGAGATCCCGTTGTTGAAGCCGGCGATCGAGTGGTAGGTCTCCGACCCGGTGCCGACCCGCTTTGCCTCTGCGTCCTGGTACACGAATTTTGCCGTGTAAGACTCCCTGCTCTTCTCGACGGGCGGGTGGTTGACGCCCGCGCTCATGTACGATACGCACCCGAACGGGTTGTTCAGGATGACCGACTGGACGATTGCATCGAATGCTGCCACGTCGGCAATCGGGGCCGCAAGGTTGCGGACCGCGCTTCTGACTGCATTGTTCTGCGTGAAATCTGCCATATCTGTTGCCTCCAGGGCGGTTCTTCAGGACCCCGGGGACGGGAAGATCCGCACCGCGGATCCCGGCTGTCCTGCGGGGTTCATCAGAACCGCGTTCCCGGAAGGTGACAATTGCCACCCTCCTTCATTCTGTCTCGGGGCGCCCTTCGACAGATCAGTGTTGATTCTTCGGGGGTATACCCGCTCTGACGGGGTTCTGGTCCGGGGTTGCTATTGCCCCGGTCTGCGATTCCGGGCCCTCCGGCACGCGGATCGGATGAACGACGCCCCGCGGGATGGCAGAACCGCTCCAGCTGTACCGGATCATCGGGCTGAAGGGGTCGTCCATGTGGGCGATACCGCCGGCCGTCGCCTCGTACCAGACCCACCCGTGCGGGCGCGAGTTGAACCAGATCGCACGGTTGCAGGGGATCTCCGGCGCTGTGCTTACGAGGGATTCGAACCGGTCACGGTGCGTATCCAGCGCCGTACGGGCATCGTTGACCGGGGTCCGGGACCGGACTGCCGCGATCAGGGTCATGCCGATATCGTCGAACGCGATGAGATCGATCGGGCTCTCCCTCGCCGCAACCTGAAACACCCCTTGTCCGTGCACCAGGGCAATCCGCAAAGCTTCGAGGGCAACCCTGTTTACATGGTTTGCGCCGGTCATATCCCGCCCCCGCAGATCCCGCAGGTTGTTCTTCCAACGCTCTGACTTGTCCGGTTCGTACAGACGGGTCTTCCCCCCTGGTTCAGCCGGTTCTTTGTCTCTGCATTCATGATTGTTCTCCTTCTCCTTGGTTCATTCACTGCATTCTTCGGGCGCTGCCACTCTTCCTTTAAAATCCGCAAAACACCGTCCTGACAGGCCGGATCTCCCTTCCCGTAACGGTCACGCAACGGTATCGGAATACCCGTCGGCTGGTAACCTCCGGGATACCAACCGCAGATCAGGCTGTCAAGAGAGCACGGTGGACGCTAACGACAGCGGAAAAACGTGAAGAGTGAAACTACCGGGGCATGGCTGCTCGTCCGCCGGTATCGTAACCGCATCCCCGGACTCAGAAAACTGTTCTCGGATACTACAATGGCTGCTCTCGCACAGGTGACGGCCGGGGGCGTAGGCCTGATCGTATGTACCGCGGCTTCCAGCTTCTTCCGGAGTGCTGCCGCAGTCTCCTTCACCATCGCCCTGAACCGTGCAATGAGATCACAGAACATTGTATTGTCCATCGGTTATCATGGCACAATTAAATACATTGTGGTGAATTCAAAAATTTTTGTGGTTAACCGGGAAATCCGGCTGACCCGGAGCGGACGATTGGCGGACAGGGTATGGGTGTATAGGAGGGCGCGGGAATTTCATACCAATTCCCCAGCTGAGGATCTAAGGAACCCAGAGCGCAGGGTGCGATCACAGGAGAATCAAATCGCAGGCAGGTCCGGAAAAATTTCAACGGGGAAGGGGATTGGAAAACATGGCAGACCCTGACCGCAGACAGGCTCCCCCCACCCCCATCCCTCAGCCTACCCCCCCACCCGTTTTCTCATTTATCCCCCCGCGATCTCCCAAAACCCCACCGGTCTTCAACAACCTTCAGGAGAGGACCGGGTGGCACCCCCCACCTGGGTCCGCAACCAGCCACCCCCACCCCTTGGATCGATTACCCATCGCGACCCCCCGCATAGGGTCGGCCGTACTGAGTGTGGGGGTACCCACCTAAGGGCAAAGGTGGGGGGTGCCTTACGTTTCACAGTCACAACGTCCGACGGAGAGCCCATGCCGGCAACCGCTGTTTCGCGTGCAAAACGGGTGGGTATCCCCTCTCAGGTCCGATCAGGTGGCCCCCCACCCCTTGGATCGATTACCCCCCGCGACCCGCTGAGCAGGGTCGGCCTTGCTGAAGGTGGCACCCCCCCGCTCATAGACTGAGGAGGGGGTACCCTCTTTTGGTTCCAGGTGCGAGGCTGCCCGATCGTACCCGATCCGGGGAGAGGATATTGCGAAAAAGAGTTCTCAATATGAGAAACATTTTTATCTAAATGAGAAACATATGTTACATTGAAAGATCATGAAGAAGAATACCTACTATGTCCTGCTCGCATGCATCATCGCCGCGATGGTATTTGCCATCGGATTCGCAATGACATCGGGCAATCTGGTGGTCGTGGCGGTCATCATCATTGCCGGTATCGGGATCATCTGGTATGGCAACCGGAAGGTCACCGATGTGATGAGCGACGATCTGTCGGACACAATTTATGGGAAAGCCGCCCTGAACGCTCTGGTATTTACTATCGTCACTGCCGCGATCATCTTTGCACTGACCATGACGTTCTCCTTCAATTCCGGATATGGCGGCGGTTTCCATACGTACCAGAACGGATCGATCAGCGTGGGATTCACGCATTTCGGTACGACACCGGATCAGGTGTTGTACCAGGAGGACTACCTGATCGCCGACCCGGCCAATCCGACCGGGAATGATTTCTGGGGCCTCGATCAGCTCTTTAAAAACGGGCACCGCGTGAGGGAATTCCCGTTGATCTTCGGTATCGGCATGGGTTGTACCGTGCTCCTCCTCACGGCACTGTATGCCGCATTCACAGTATATTATAACAGGAAATTTGGTGTAGAGGAATGAGGAATAAGATCAAGGTCTACCGGGCGATGCATGACATGACGCAGGAGGAGCTTGCCGAGCTCCTCCGGGTCACGCGCCGGACTGTCAATTCTATCGAACGGGGGAAGTATAATCCCTCAATCGAGGTTGCATTCCGTATCGCAAAGCTCTTCAATGTCCCGGTCGAGGAGATTTTCCAGCTCGATGAGGTGTAGCACCGCCGGTTTCCCGGGGCCGGTTCCCCCGTACTATTGCGAAAATCTCCCGAAAACCGCGACGGCGTAAAAGAAGAGATCGCACTTCACCGCATCTTCCCGTAACACGGGATACAGTACCGTTTCCCGTCTATTTCCCGGGTCTTTGCGTCCGCCACCGACTCGCCGCACCCGGCGCAGGTGACCGAGGCAAAGATCCGGGCCATCTCCGGCGGCTCCATTACGACGGGCTCGATCTTCAGGATCCTGTCGGCCGGGGTATGGAGCAGATCCACGGTCGCCTTGTGCATCAGTTCGTGGTACTCGCGTTCTTCCGTATCCGTGGATTTTCCGGAAAAGACCTTTGCCCGGAGTGCGGCCATGTCCCGGTTCTTCGGCGCATCCTTCCGGTGGAAGGTGACCCGGACCGCTTTTCCGTCTTTGCGGTTGTAGAAGGTGAACGCATGCTTGCCATAATCGCGGATGATCAGGTTCCCCTTGCCGGCAGTTGTCCCGGCAATGACCTGGATCGCGTCCACGCTGCAGGCATCGGTTTCGCAGATGGCGACAAGATCCTCGTCCTCCGGTCGTTTCACGCCGAGCGCCTCCATGGCAGCGGTTGCCGCACGGTAGCCGGAGGCAAGTCCCGGGCAGGAGTGCCCGTGGAACCGGACGCAGTCCTCGAATGTTACCGGGCGGGGTTCATGGTGATGGATGTGATGGTGGTTGTGGTGATCCTGCTCATGATTATGATCGTGCATGGTTCTTCTCCGGATTATTCATAGCGCGGGGATTATGCCCCGGATGCTGCCAAGGCTGCCCGATTCTGACCGGAATGCCAACCTGCCAGAATGAACCGGGGGCCGCCGGTTATTTCCCGGCCTTTCCCCCCGCCCTCTTCTTTTTTCCTGTCCCTTCGCGTACGCCCTTCGTCTCGCACGGCACGCACCGCTCCAGCTTCTCATCGACGATGCGGTACGCGTTTGCAAGCACCGACGAGTTCGAGATCATGCCCGAGAGCAGGATCACTTCGAGGATCTCCTCCCGGCTCGCCCCCATCTTGATCGCCGCCTGCATGTGGTAGCCGGTACAGTGCGGGCACTTGAGGGCGGCGCCGACAGCCATGGAGATCAGCTCCACGTACTTCGGGTCGAGCGGGCTTGTCTCGGCAACCGTGCCCTTGTACAGGAGATGGGAGATGAGCACCTCTGGGCGCTCGCTCATCCTCCGGTAGATGAGGGGCACCCGGCCGTACTCGACCTCGATCACCTTCATCCACTCTTCCGCCGTAGCCGAAGCGCCCTGTTCGACAATCGTTGCGAGTTTCTCTTCGAACTTCTGCTTGCTTGTCCTGCCCATTACACCACCACGTTCGTCTCGGAAAACGGCCGGATCTTCAGCACGATGTAGTCCCGCATCCGCGAGGGGTTCACGTTTGCGACATCGCCAATCGTTACGCCCTCCTCGATCTCGATTCCCCGGATCTCCTGCGCATAGGTGTCGTAGGGAAGTTTGACTCTGAGACCCTGCATCTGCACGGTGAGCGGCGTCGGGGAGGTCACGTCAAGGATCGCCGGGACCTTCTCCCGGATGAGATCCATGAGCCGGGCCGGGGAGACCGAGAGCGGGTCTTTCGCAATCGCCATCCGGCGTGCATCAAGCACCCGGGTCACCTCAGCGACAACCTCGTCGAGTTTTGTCAAATCCTCCGACTCCTTGGTCCGGTGCATGAACCGGCCGACATTCCCCACATAGCCGTCGACCGGGGGATCGACGATCCGCCGGAGGGCGTCCGTGTCCGGCCCACCGCAGAGCACGATCGGCACCTCGATCCCACGCCGGAGGACCTGCATCTTGTGCTCGATGCACTTCTCGAAATTGCCCATCAGGTAGATCGCGAGGTCGTGCTCGTTGATGACATCCCGCTCCTCGTCGTTCAGCTGCGCGATCCGCTTCCCCGGGCCCCGGGCAAGGCTCACCATGTTGCTCTTTGCCCCGAGCCGGCGCGTGTACTCGGCGATATCGCACGAGGGGTGCGGGAGATGGTGGATCTCGAGCGACATGGAGACGACCGCGATCTCAGTCCCGACGAGCGGGGAGTCCGTAACCTCGCCCGAGACCGGGCGGACCGCGTTCCGCAGGAACTCCACGTCCGCCTGCGGCACGAAGCACTGGAGGACAACCTCCTGCGCGAGCACGTGCTTCTGGACGATATACCCGCCGATGTCCTCGATGAGGTCCATCACCTCGCCGTGCCGGAAGATGCCGCCCTTGTAGGTGACCGGTACCAGGATCATGGCATCTCCTCCCCCATCTTTGCAAACAGCGCCCGGACCTGCGCATCGACCTCGTCCGGGAGCGTATCCTCACTTGCGACAAAGAAGAACCGTTCCCCGGCGAACTTCTCGCGCCGGATCCGGAACCCCTCCGGGGCGATCAGCTTGAGGGCGTAGATGAGATCCTTGTGGACCGACTCGCTGGGGTCGGCGACAACGATCTCCTCGACCTCGGCAGCCGTCGCGGAGATCCCCCGCAGGTTCACCGTGAACCGGTCGGCCTGCTCCACGGCATCCTGCCCGAACCGC
This sequence comes from uncultured Methanoregula sp., assembly GCA_964574125.1. Classification (GTDB taxonomy): domain Archaea; phylum Halobacteriota; class Methanomicrobia; order Methanomicrobiales; family Methanospirillaceae; genus MVRE01. Next base: position 27,274 of record CAZNLI010000003.1, on the reverse strand, counting down.
TCCCAGAAGATCTTCAGCATGGGGGCAAGGTAGGTCTCGTTGGCAAGCACGAGCGTGATCCTCCCCTCCAGCGGGTTGACGTTGGCAAAGTCCCGCACCCGGACAAGCGTCGTGATCTTCTGGAGCACGCCGACGGCGACAAAGAGCATGACCCCGGGATCCACGTAGGCGTGGAACTTCCGGATCACCCGGATGAGATTATGATCCAAAAAGACCGTGTTTGCGATCCCCTCGTAGATCTCCGCCCCCCTCGGTTCGGGACATTCCACCACGAAGTGCTCAACGGCGTGCATCTCATCGTCCCTTGATAAACCCGCTCGCGAGCAGCGCCGAACCCACCGCCCCGATGTACTGGGAGTGTTCCGGCACGACGATCTTTGTCTGGAGCAATTCGCCCATCGCGTGCACGAGCCCTTCGATGAGCGACGTTCCGCCGACCATGATCACGGGCTCCTTGATGTCCACTTCCTGCAGCTGCTGCTCGAAGACCTGTTCCGCAACGGAATGGCAGGCGGCGGCGGCAACGTCCTCCCGGGTGCTCCCGGCGGCAAGGGCGTTGACGAGGCTCTGGGTGCCAAAGACGATGCAGTAGCTGTTCATGGGTACGTTTCTTGAAAACCCCCTCATGGCAAGGGGCCCCAGTTCCGTGATGTCGACGCCGAGCCGTTTCGATGTCATTTCAAGGAACCTCCCGCTCGCCCCGGCACAGATGCCTCCCATCGTGAAGGTGCCGGGGATGCCGTCCTGCACCGAGATCGCCTTGTTGTCCATGCCCCCGATATCGATCACGGTCGCCGGCCCGTGCTGCCGGTCGGCGAGGTAGACCGCGCCCTTTGAGTTCACGGTCAGTTCCTCCTGGATGAGATCGGCGCCGATCTCCTTGCCGACAAGGAACCTGCCATATCCCGTTGTACCGACAGCCTCGACCTCGTCGCGCCGGATCCCGGCCTCAGAAAGCGCATGTTCGACAACAGCCCGGGCGCTCCCGAGCACCTCGGTTGTGGGCTGCCACCCGGTGCCGATGATCCGGTTGTCCTTCATCACGATCGCTTTCGTCGTGGACGACCCGGAATCCACGCCCATCGTGATCCCCTGCTGGGTCTCGCGGGCAAGGAGCGCACGACGCCTCGCAATCGTTGTTAAGGCTTCCATGCGGGTGAGTAGCGTCCCGGCCGTCGTCCGCTCGGTGAACGAGTAGCTGACAACGGGGAGTTTCGAGTGCGTATGGATGTACCGCCGGAGTTCGTTTCTCACGATCGCCGCCTCGGCGCACCGGAAGCAGGTGGCGATGAAGACGGCGTCGGCTTCGGTCTTTCCCTCGACGAGCTGCTTTGCCCGGGCAATCGCAAGCTTGAGATCCGGGCTCCGCACGTCCAGCCCGAACGCGTCGAAATCCTTCATGATGTCCTTGAGCCCGATGTCGGGGAAGAAGATCTCGCCGTTCACGGCCTTTGCCGCCTCGTTGATCTCCTGCTGCACGCCGCTGTACTCCGGCCCGCAGGAGAGCTGGGCGATGCGGACGGGGGGCGTCATTTCCCGCCCCCGAGCCCTTCGAGGAATCGTTTGATCGCCGCGACGAACCGGATCCCCTCGTCTTCCGATTTCGGGTACCTGAGTTCGAGGCGCGGGACGTCCCGTTCGTGGATGAGATACCTGACCAGTTCGTTTGTCCGGGCGCACCCCATGCACCCGAACGCGAAGTCGGCGTCGTCAACAACGATAGCAGCGTCGCAGGACTCGATCATGGGGCCGTAGAGCGACATCCTGCCCCGCACCCCGCTTGGCACCTCGACTGCCGCCCACTTCAGCCCCTTCTTGGGCTCTTCCGGGGTGATCTGGAGCGGCACCGATTCGATGCCGGCGGTCTGGATCCGTTCGCGGATCGCGATCGCGGACGAGAGGGGAGTGTGCCCGTACCGGGCGACAAGGTCAGAGAGGATGAGGCTCGTTGCGGGGTAGATGAATACTTTTGCCATGGTCAGGTCTCCTGCGCTTCGATCAGTTTCTTAAGCCGGTAAACGTCCAGTTTCTTTGCTTCCTGCGGCTGCTCCGGTGCCGGGATGGCGGCGGCATCGCGGCTCCGGAGCTCGGCAAGGCCGGCCGAGATGTAGGGGAGCACCGTCGTCTCGTACTCGATCCCGTGGAAGCCGGGCCGGGCTCCCCCGAGGTTCGCACGGCAGCGGCGGGGATCGCCGGGCAGGAACCCCCGGTCCTTGACAAAAATATGGTCGGGGTCGATCTCCCGGAGTTTTTGGATCAGGTCGGTAACAACCTGCTCTTCACCGTTGATGGCAAGCCCGAAACAGGTCTCCTTGATCATGACGCCGTCCGAGATCTCGTAGGCCCGGATCGCGAGCTCGGCGGGAGTGACCGTCGGGGACTCGACCATCACGTACCGGGTCACCGTCCCTGCCTTCTGCGGAATATACCGGCTCATTTCCGCACTTCCCTGATGTACACCTTCTCCCTCTCCCTGAATCCTTTCAGTTTCTCCGTATCGATCACGCGCCCGATGATGTTTGTCCCGTCAAACGGCTCGGATGTCGGCCCAAACTCCGTGTTCGCCGAGAGCCGGACGCCGACCATCCCCGACCCTTTCCGGGAATCGTTCGTGATGGCAAGGGACGCAGCAGGGACTTCGCCCTGCGGCGTGTTCTCCGGGACGATCTTCTCCCCGGGCGGGACCGGCGGCTTGAACAGGAACACGTCGTCGAACTTGAAGAAGAGCGGGAGTGACCCTGCGTCGTGGCTTGCAAGCCCCGTCACCTTCCGGAAGATGGCGCAGCTTGCCGGGGCTGTTGTATCGTCCAGCACAAGGTCAACGACCTTTGCCGCGGGAGCCGTCGTAACGGTTGCCGCTTTCTCCTTCAGTACGTCAAGCGTCGTTCCGGGCTCCTGCGAGACAACCATCCGGCTGCCGTCGCTGCTGCCGGCTGTGAGGGTGAACCCCCGCTCCGTTGCGATCTCCTGCGCCTGCGCAAGCGGGAGCCCCAGAAGATCGATTCGGCCCGGCTGGACCCGGATGGAAAAGACATCGCCCTCCTTTGCGAGCCGGACGAGCTCGATCCCCCGGACAACCTGCCCCGCGATGCTGTGTGCCGGGCTGCTCGGGACATCCTCGCGGTAGATGTAGATGCCGCCGGAGGAGATCCCGGCGGTGCGCACGGTCACGGTCCCTTCGCGGCGGGGGCGCCGGTGCCCGGGTTCGAGAACGGCGCCCGCGGAACCGGCATCGAGGATATGGGTGCTCGTTGCCCGGCTGACCGTGAACTTCCCGTCTGGAAGCGACGCGAGCAGGTGCTCGACCGTCCCGGCAGCTTCCGTTGTGATCCGGCCGGGGCTGTAGCCCTGCGCCATAACGGCGACATGGGTGACTACCTGCATCCCGTCTTCAAGGGGGGTGCTTCCATCGGTCGTCGTGAACGACCGGCTCGTATCCGCCCAGCTGATGACCGGTTCGATCCGTTCGATCCGGTCCCCGGTCTTCCAGCGGTCGAGGACGGCACGGCCGGCAACGACCCTGCCGACAACCCCGCCGCCCGCATCGGCGCCGTGGTCCGAGGAATGGCGGCTCTTTGCAAAGATCAGGTACGAGTGCCGGGGATCGTACCCCCCGCAGCCAAGGATCACGTCGCCGGGCTCATACAGGCCGGGCTTCCGTGCCGGCGTAAAGGCAGAAGGAAACGGGCCGAACGCGGCGGCGTACCGGTCCTGCCAGTGGAGGACGAGGGCGCCGGCTGCACCGGGTTCCGTAAGAAACGCTGCCCGGGTGCCTTCCGTCTCGATCCTGATCTCCCCGGCAGTCGTGTGGATGGAGAGGCTGTTGGTCGCCGTCTTCTCCTGAACGGCGGGCCGGATCACCGCGACGCAGCAGCCGTCCGGGAGGGGTGGGAGAATAGTTTTGAGCACGCTCCCTTCGGCAACCTCGATCTTCTCCCCGTCGAGGTGAATGACTGCCAAGGGAGCACCTCAGCCATTCGGCTTGCTCATGACCTCACGCTCTTCCTTGGTGAGGCTTGCGAGCACGTCTGCGGTCTTCCCTATCGTCACGATCTTCCCGCCCCGCATCAGCGCGAGCCGGTCGCAGATGTCGCGCACGAAGTCCATGTCGTGCGAGACCACGATGAAGGTCTCTTCCATCTCCTCGCGGGCGTGCATGATCGAGTGCTTGACATCCATCTTGGTGATGGGATCCATCGTCCCGGTCGGCTCGTCAAGGATGACGATGCGGGGCTCGTGGATCAGCACCTGCGCAAGCGCGACCCGGTGCCGTTCCCCCTCGCTCAATTGGCCCGGGTACCGGTCCAGGATCTCCCGGCTCTTCTCTTCGCTGAACCCGGCCATCCGGAGGGTGACGATCGCTTTTCGCATGGCGAGTTCCTTGGGGAACTCGAGCCCGATCGCATCGGTGAGGTTGTCAAGCACCGTCCGGTGCGGGAAGAGGTCGTACTCCTGGTGCAGGAGCCCGATGTACATCTTTGCCCGCCCCCGCTCATTGATCCCGGGCTTGGTCATGTCCACCCAGTCCTCCCCGATACGGATGTTGATCTCCCCGGTCGTCGGCTCGATGATCCCCGATATGATGGACGAGAGCGTGGTCTTTCCCGCCCCGCTCTTTCCTATGATCCCGAAGATCTCCTTTGCGTAAACCTCGAAGGAGACCCCGTTGACCGCCTTCACAACCCCGCGGTCGACCGAGATGTAGCGCTTGATAAGGTCCCTTGCGACAACGACCTTGTCCCCGAGCTCGGCATGGACGAACTCCTCGGTCTCCTCGCAGCCCTTCATGAACTCCGCAATGACTTCGTGGGGGGCGCCGATCTTCCGGATCCGGCCGCCGTCGAGCAGGATAGCACGGGAGGCGACGTCTTCGATCACCTGCGAAAAGTGGGAGGTGACGATCATGCCCATGTTGTTGTTCTGCGCCGAGGACTTGAGCATGTCATGCACGATGCGGGCGGTGTTCGGGTCGAGGGTGCCGGTCGGCTCGTCCGCAAAGAGGAGGAACGGCTCCTTAGCGAGCTGCCGCGCAAGGACCACGCGTTGTTTCTCCCCCCCCGAGAGGTCGCGGGCGATATGCATCATCCGGTGCGAGAGCCTGACCTGGTCGACAAGGTCGGCAGCCCGCGAGATCTTCTTATCGTCCGGGTATTCCACGTCATCGAGCGCATGGAGGATATTCTCGATGACCCGGTCGTCGCCGTACAGGGCAAACGTCCGCTGGAACATGATCGCGGTGCGCCGCATGAGCCTGCGCCGGAGGTTATCGTCCGGCTCATGCCAGAGATCGATGTCCCGGGCCGTGAGGGTGGCACCGCATTTCGGGCAGGGCTTTCCCGCAGCGCTGCTGACGTCGATGAATTCACAGCCGGGGCAGACCGCTGTGTGATAGACGACGCTCCCGCTTGTCGGGGGCTGCTCCACGCCCCTCATCAGGTGCATCAGCACGGTCTTTCCGGCCCCGCTCCGGCCGATGACCCCCAGCACCTCGCCCTCGGCAATCTCGAAACTGATGTTTTTGAGCACCTGCGACCCGTTAAAATCCATGCACAGGTTGTCGACCGTTACCAGTGGAGATTTCATAGTACTCGTACTACCTAATAATGCAGAAGCCTCTTATTACCTTTTATATCATGCGCAGGCCCAAAGCACCGTCGCTGCGGGGGTCACAATTGTTATTCCCTGCGCCGTTCCTCTTCCAGCAGGTTTCGGACGATGGCGACAACGTCCCCGACGGAGCTGACCACCCGGTCCGCGATCCCGTAGAGCTCTTCAGGCCGGTCTCCGGGCTGCTGTTCGGTGAGGATGGCGACGTCTGCCGCCTGCATCGCGCACAGGTCGTTGATCCCGTCCCCGACCATCACGACCGTGTCGAACTCCTGCCGGAGATCCGTGACGATCTGCGCCTTGACCGTGGGTGTCGCCACCCCGTACACCCGGTCCCGCGGGATCCCGAGGTGGTCTGCCATCCGCTCCAGCTTGGCGGACCGGTCCCCGGAGGCGATGAAGGTCGGGATACCCATGCGGTGGAGCTCGGTGATCGCGTCTCTTGCGCCGGGAAACGGCGAGCCGCCGGCGGTGATCGCAAACTCGATCTCCTTTTTGGCCATGTTGACAATTGCGCCGGAGTTCAGCGTGACGATCGATTCCCGGCGGCAGACCCTCCAGACATCCCGGATGCATTCGGCAAGGTCGCCGATTGCCGCGTGCCGGTCGGTATAGAGGACATCGCCGATCTCTTCTGCCGTTACTACCTTGCGGGTGCAGCTGATGCCGAACCGGATGTTGTTCTTTACAAGGTATGCCGAGAGGAGCGTGCCCGGCGGGGCGTCAACGATATCCTTCGAATGGACCGGAAGCACGATGAGGACCCGGTCGGGAGACGAGAACGTGAGCGTCGTTGTCTCGACACCGGGCAGGAGCACACCTTTTTCGATGTCCTTTGCGGTCCGGTAGGTCGACAGCAGGGTTCCGGCAGAATCGAAGACAACAGCAACCGACATGGGCTCTCCCGGTAACAAGTTCTATGTAGTTTTTCGGTTTATTGAATCTTTGAGATTGATGCAGTGATGCAGGTATCTGAAACGGCAGAGAAGATAAAACGGATGGAGATACGCGGCGCCGGAAGGATCGCCCGGGCTGCGGCGGAGTCCCTGCGCGACCATGCGCAGGCGTACGCGGGCAGGGATATCGAAGCGTTCCGGCGCACGATGCAGGACGCCGCAGAGACCCTTCTTGCGACAAGGCCGACGGCAGTATCCCTGCCAAACGCAGTCCACCGGGTGATGGCCGGGCTTTCGGACGCGCCTGATGTTACGGCTGCAAAGGACGGGATAGTGACGCGGGCAGACGCCTTTATTGCATCCTCCAGAAATGCCGTTGCGCAGATCGCGGAGATCGGCGCCCGGCACATCCATGACGGGGATGTCATCCTAACCCACTGCAACTCCGAGGCAGCGCTCTCCTGCATCATCGAAGCGCACCGGGGCGGGAAGTCAGTCGAGGTCTTTGCGACCGAGGTCCGGCCCCGCAACCAGGGGCATCTCACCATCCGGACCCTGAACGATGCCGGGATCAAGACGAACTTCATCGTCGATTCCGCGGTCCGGTCGTTCATCCACGACGTGGATCTCGTCCTTGTCGGCGCGGATGCCGTCACCGTGAACGGGGCGGTTGTCAACAAGATCGGCACCTCCATGGTCGCCCATACGGCAAAGGAGGCCCGGGTGAACGTAGTCGTCGCGGCGGAGACCTACAAGTTCGCCCCCCGGACCATCATGGGGGAGCTCATCGCCATCGAGGAGCGGCCGGGAAATGAGGTCCTCTCCGACGATATCGCAAAGACCCTCCGGAACGTCACGGTCCGGAACCCTGCGTTCGACGTGACCCCCGCGGAGTTCATCGACATGATCGTGACCGAGGAGGGCGCGATCCCGCCCCAGATGGCCTACGTCATCATCCGGGATTACCTTGGCTGGGACATTACGGAATTCCACAAGGGTTTTGAGCTGAATAACCGCACATGAAAAGGAAGATGATTACGTGCCTGCGCCTGCCCGGGCATCTTTGCAGGCGGCGCGGGTCCCGCGGGAGGAATGCCGGTGCAGGAAGCCTGCCCGGCCCTGCCTGCATGAGGTGAATAGAAGAATGGAGATCCCCTTTACCAAACTCCACGGCAATGGCAACGATTTTATCCTGATCGACGAATACGCAAAACCCGTCATCCCCGACGACATGAAAGCGGAGTTTGCCGCGCTCTACTGCGACCGGCATTTCGGGATCGGGGCGGACGGCGTCCTCTTCCTTGCAAAATCCAATAAGGGCACCATAACGATGCGTATCTTCCAGCCGGACCGGAGCGAAGCGGGGATGTGCGGGAACGGCATCCGCTGCCTTGCGAAGTACGCATTCGACGCGGGATACGTGAAGGAGACCTTCACGGTTGAAACCCCTGCCGGGGAGATGCCGGTTGTCGCGGGGTACCGTAACGATGAGTTCTACGCGACCATCACCATGACGACCCCGAAGTTCGACCGGAAGGAGATCCCGGCGACCGGCTCGGGGGAGTACCGGGAAACGATCGGGCTGTACGAGGTCTATGCCGCAAATACCGGCGTGCCGCACGCGGTGGTCTTTGTTACGGACCTTGAGAGCATCGACGTCGCTGCCCATGCCCCCGCCATCCGGTTCCACGATACCTTCCCGGGGGGGGCGAATGTCAACTTCGTGCAGGTGACCGGGCCCGACGCCATCAGCATCCGGACGTTCGAGCGCGGCGTCGAGGCGGAGACCCTCTCCTGCGGCACCGGCGCAACCGCATCGGCGGCAGTCGCCCACCGGCTCGGGAAGGCCGGGCTGACGGTCCGGGTGGAGACACAGGGTGGTCCGCTCACCATCACCCTTGACGGGGTAACGAAGATGGAAGGGCCGGCGGCGACGGTGTTTGCCGGGACCATCACGTTCTAATTTTTTTAACTATCGGCGAACCCCGGTCCCGGCAGAGGCCATACCCGCGAGGATTCAGTACGGACTGCGCGGATACCATGTGCGGAAAGAGGATAATTATATTCCCGGGAAACCCAGCAGGAAGTATGGCGACGCCTTCCTCACCGGGTATTACCGGACTGCAGGGAACGACAGCGGGGATCTGCGATCATGACTGGTAACCCGGAAACCGCTGGAGGGAGGAAACAAAAGATCCTCTTCATCTGCACAGCGAATGCCGCACGATCCCAGATGGCGGAAGGGTACCTGCGGGCGAAGTATGGCGACCGGTACGAGGCGTTCAGTGCAGGGACCCGGCAGTCGAAGATCAGCGCCCGTGCGGTTGCCGTCATGCAGGAGATCGGGATCGACATCTCGCACCACGAGAGCAAGACACTGGACACGCTCGGGCACGAATCCTTCGATCTCGCGGTCACGCTCTGCGACAAGGCCTGTGCGGTGTGCCCGGTGATGGCAAACGCGACAACGACGATCCACCACCCGTTTGCCGATCCCCACCTGACCCCGGGCTGCTATGAGGAGATCCTCGACGGCTACCGGAAGGTCCGGGATAGCATCACGGCATGGATCGACCGGGCGTTCGGGGGCCGGGGCACGGTATCGGTATAAACGATTATGTCCGACTGAATAATCCGTTCAAAAAGGGAAATTGCAGGAACATTGATTGTTATTTTTATGTTTTCCGCGAATTTGTCCCATACAACAACGAGTTTCTCTTCCGGTCAAACGAGCTGATCCGGTGCACCGGCATCTGTGCATACTTCTTTGACGGAATCTCTTTGACGGCCCCACCCTCCTCCACAGGACTGATGGTCACCGGTACCGTGATCCGCTGGATCTGGCTCTCGGGGATTTTTGCCCCCTCCTCCACGACCCGGATCTCAACGTCGCCATGCTTACCCTTCCGGATAATGGTCGGAATTACCAGTTGTACCGGGCCTTCCAGTTTTGCGCCTTTGGGAAGACCTGCCTGGATCTGCCTGATCAATATCTGGAGAACGTCGGAGAGCGAACTTGTTGCCGGAGCGTCCATACGAATGAGATGATCCCGCAGGATGATAAATATATCAGTTGGTTTTCTCTTCCATCTGTTTCGCCGGGCAGAAGTTGCAGATCGAGTAGAAGATCTCCTTCTCCCGGTCCCGGATCAGGCAGTAGTACCCGTCCACGCGCTTCTCGACCGTAAATCCCCCGGGGAATGGCATCCCCACCGGGTGGCCCGGTTCATCGAGGACGAACATGGAGAACGCCGCCATCAGGTAGTAGAAGAGCCGGTTCCTCGGGTTCCGGAAATGCGGGTTGCGCTCGGATTCGTCGTTCCATAAAAAACAGCCGAGCGGCAGCATCCGGCAGAATTCCCCGAAGGTCTTTGGATCGGTGATTGCGCCGTTCATGCGCCGGAACTCCCCGGCCTTCTGCATAGCAAGGAGCCGGTGGTGCGTGCCAAAGAGCTGCTCCGCGAAGTACGGGCGGATCCTCTCCCGGTACGGCTGCGGGAGTTTCTCCACCTCCGCGTACATCCTGCCGCCGATCACCTGCAGTTCGAAGAGCGAGTACCTGCCTGCCTCGTCTGCCAGCATCCCGCCAAGTTCCCCCCGGGTTTTCGCACTACAGAGCCGCTCTGCAATGGCCCGGATCGTGGCTGCATCGTTACTGAACTCCTCCATGAGCGCTGCTGCGGATGCTGCGGGATCTGCTGCCACGGTACACCACCAGTACACGGTATTTCGGTGCGCCTCCCTTTAAGTTCTGGTGCCGGTGCCTGCCGATCCGGATCTCTCCAACAACAAGATTCATAGTATCCTGTTGCCTTCAAACACGTGAGGGACGGGGAGGTTCCATGAGCACGCGGGAGAATGCCGGGGATAGTCCGGGGGATATCTTTGCCGAGTCCCTTGCGCTCCACGACAAGTACCGGGGGAAGATCGAGATCCATTCCAAGGTCCCGCTCTCAACCCGCCACGACCTCTCCCTTGCCTATACGCCGGGCGTCGCCACGGTCTGCCGCGCAATCGCAAAAGACCGGAACCTTGCGTACACCTACACGATCAAGCGCAACACGATCGCGATCGTGACCGACGGCTCCCGCGTGCTCTCGCTCGGGAACATCGGGGGGTATGCCGCGATCCCGGTCATGGAGGGAAAGGCGCTCATCTTCAAGAAACTCGCGGACATCGACGCGTTTCCCATCTGCTTCGAGAAGTACCACACGCAGCTTGCCGACGACATCCGGAACATCGCGCCGGTCTTTGGCGGGATCGCGCTCGAGGATATCGCGGCGCCCCGGTGCTTCGAGCTCGAAGAGTCCCTGCAGGGGATCGGGATCCCCGTGATGCATGATGACCAGCACGGCACGGCGATTGTCGTGCTCGCCGCGCTTTTAAACGCCTGTAAAGTTACCGGCCGGAAGTTTGAGGATCTCCGGGTCGTGATCAGCGGCGCTGGTGCCGCCGGCTACGCGATCACCCGGATGCTTGCCGGGATCGGGTACGAGCCCGGCCTCTTCCCGCAGGCTGCGGATCTCGTCGTCTGTGACCGGCAGGGAATTATCCACCGGGGCCGCAGCGGCCTGTACACCAACAAGTACAAGTTCATCATCGCGGAGGAGACCAACCGGCAGGGCAGGAGCGGGACGCTTGCCGACGCGATGAAAGGCGCTGATGTGCTGATCGGGGTCTCTGCCCCCGGCATCGTCACTCCGGATATGGTCCGGTCGATGAATCCCGATCCGATCATCTTTGCGCTTGCCAACCCCGCGCCGGAGATTCACCCGCATGACGCTGCACGGGCGGGAGCGGCCGTTGTCGGCACGAGCCGGGGTGAGTTCCCCAACCAGATCAACTATGCCCTCTCGTTCCCCGGGATCTTCCGGGGTGCGCTCGATGCCTGCGCGATAAAGATCTCGGACGAGATGAAGATCGCCGCCGTCCATGCGCTTGCGGGATACGTGAAAAGGCCCCGGAAAGACCGGATCCTCCCGCCGGTGCTCAACCGGGGTGTCGTGAAGGCTGTCGCCCGTGCTGTCTCCGAAGCGGCAAAAAGAAGCGGGTGTGCCCGGGACCTGTAACGGCAGAACCGGGGCGGTTCACCGGCAGTCCCAGAACCGGGCCAGCGCTTTCCATACCTTCTCCCGCAGCGCCCGGATCCGGGCGGGATCCGGCCGGCCGTTGAACGGGTTTTCCGGATCGCCCCCTTCGTAGAGCGACCGGTTCAGCTCGATCTGGATCCACGGGATGCCTTTCCGCCAGAAATGGGCGTTTACGATGAACCCCCCGGAGAACGGGTTGTTGATCGCGACCTCGCAGTCGAGCGCAAAGACCTCGCGGAACGTCGCCGCGAGCGCCTGAACTGTTTCCGGCGGGCAGGTGACGACGCTGTTTTTCTTCGCCTTCCCGTGCCGGTCCCCGTTGTTCCCGAGGCAGATGAGCGGCCGGTCCTTCCCCGCGTCGTTCTGGTGGCAGGAGCCGAACGGGAGCATCGAATGGCAGTCAAACGCAATCTCCACAGCATTGTTGTCGATCAGCTCGTCGATCTTCTGGTGGTACGGGAAGTAGTGCGCCATCAGGAGCTGCTGGATCTCCGGCATCTCCGGGAACTGCCCGTCTAAGAAGACACACTTTCCGTCAACGGTCCGGACCTTGACGATCCCATCCGGGTCCCTGCCGGGCAGGGGCAGCGGCGGGCGGTTGAGATCGACTGCCATCCGCGAGATCCGGGTGTCGATGTACGCAGCGACCCGTTGCCTGAACCGGAAGATCTCCCGGGTTGCCGGGTCGCAGTAGTAGCGGAGATCGTCATCCGTGAGGGCGAGGCGTCCCTGCAGATCGCGCGGGATCTCCGTGCCCCCGTGAGGGACCGAGACTAAGAACGGGTATCGTGCGGCCATGATCTGCGTACGTATCGTGTGGAGCCGGCCTTTACGTTAATCGTTTGGGTCGGGGCCGGGATTGGGGCGCCTGCCATGAATTCCCGCCATTAATTATATTAACAGCCGGAACGATCCCGCTCACTATGCCACTGTTCATCATTATGGGTAAGCTCTCCGACCGGGCCATCGAGAAGATGAGGGAGGCAAAAGAGCGGGATGTCAAGGCGGCAAATGTCATAAAAGCCGCAGGGGGGACGATCATCGCCCACTATTACACCATCGGCCGCTACGATGTCGTAACCATCGTTGATCTGCCTTCAACGGAAGTGCTGGCAAAGGTCGTGATGGAGATCGGGAAGTGGGGGACGGTCAGCACCGAGACCATGACCGCGCTCCTCCCCGGCCAGATCTACAAGATGGCATCGGGAACGTAAAGGATGGGGCGATTTACGGACGCAATCCCGTTCACGGCATGCCTGAAAAGGGGAGAGGCTGCAACTCGATCCGGATACCCGGGGGGCTTGCCATCCACCGGAGATTCCCGCCGGCCCGGGCGCATTCGCTGCGTAAAAATTCCTTCCGGACCTCGCCCGGCTCCGGAATCCCGGCCGATCCCGGCGCAATCGTGATCGAAAGGCCACCTGATGCCGATGCGATCTTCACCGCAATCTCCCCGGACCCGCAGCCGGCAAAGTCTTCAAGGATGGTCCGGATGAGATCCCCGAGAACGGTGCTGTCGATCTCCGCCTGCCAGCCATTTACTTCCCCCGCACATTCGCAGGTTACCTTCCTAAAGACCGGCCTCCTTGCAATTTTCCGGATGAGCGACCGGGTGAATTCCACGGGATCGTCTGCCGATCCCATCAGGTCCTCGTTGCCGGACTGGTCGAGCGACGCAACAAAACCGGCGACAAAGGGGCCGATGGTAACGTTCTTCAGCATCCTTGGCTGCCGGAATCCCCGGAGCACGATCGTATAATCGAGAAGGAGCCGGCCGGCACGCCGGACATATTCCGGGTCGAGCACAAGTGCGAGTTCCTGCTGCGAAAACATCCGGTCGAGTTTTCCTACAATCTGGCCGGCTTTCAGCGCGAGCTGCATGGTCCCCTTCGTGCCGGCCCGGTGTTCTTCGGAGAAGCGATGGAAATCGTTCATCAGGTCGTCGATCTTTCCGGCATCGATCAGCTTCTCCACCGTCCCGGCTTCCCCGGACTCCTCCAGCTCGTCGAGCACGTGGGAGACGAAGAGGAGCCGGGCGGTGATCACCGTGAAGATCTCCTCGACCTCGTCCATGAGCCCTTCCGCGTAGACTGCGGTCTCTTTTGCCCGGGAGAGGTTCAGCTCCTCGATGCCTTCGAGCGCCACGGCGTCGCGTTTCACGCCGGAGAGTGTCCGGATCGCGTCATCGCACGACAGGATGTAGCCATGGCCGGGCATGCACTGGGTGACGATCCCTTCCTTTAAGATCTCCAGCACCCGGTCGATCGACCGGATCAGCTCTTCCCGGTTCCAGCCTGCCATGCCGGCAACGCCCGGCCCGGCGGCAAAGAGGAGATCGCCGATGAAGAGGAGCGACCCGATCCGTATGCAGATGGAGTCCGGGGAATGGCCGGGCGTGTGATACAGGACGACCGGGCACGAGTCATCCGAATAAAGGACCTGCTCGGTAAAGTGCGTCCCGTCCTTTGCGGTCCGGACCGTTGTAGCGAGATGGATCGTTCCGGCCGGCCCGCAGGCTGCCGTCATCATCCCGCCGCGCCCGGTAACGGATTCCGAGAAGAGCGGGAGCGTGGTCTTCGTGGGGGTGATCTCTTTTTCGAGAAGGGCGGACTGCGTGACCAGCGGATCGGCGGCTGCAAGCGCCCGGGCTCCGGATTCCTGGACGGCAAGCGCAACGCGGGTCCGGTCTCTGAAATACGGGTGGTCCATGAGCGGCCGGAAATGGTCGGCGTGGGCGTGTGTCAGAAGGACAAGGACACAGGGGGTTGCGTCCTTTGCAAGGACGGCGGCGATTTCGTCTGCCTGAGACTGGAGACCGCCGGGATCGATGACGAGGGTTACGTTCCCGGACCGGATGAGGTACGTGTTCGAGGAGACGATATCGGCTTTCCGGATGTACGGCCAGATCGCTGCCGAGGGCTCACCCGGCACCGGCTGCCAGCAGCCATGCGTTACCGTGCCGTTACCACTTTGCAACAGCCTCGCCCTCGGTCGGGTAGATGGAAAAGATCGTATTGAACCCGGCGAGGGTCATGATCTTGGTGACTTCGGGGTTGAGTGCACAGAGCGAGAACGAGTCGTTCTCTCCCCGGAGCTTTTTTGCAGTTGCAAGGAGCACGCGAAGCCCCCCGCTGCTGATGTACGGGACATTGGAAAAATTGAGGAGGATCTTCCGTTGCCCTTCGCCGATCAACCGGTTCAGTTCTGCTTCCAGCGACGGCGCCGCCGCGGTGTCGATCCTGCCGCCGGCATGCACAACCGCCCCTTTCTCCTGTTTCTCGGTCCTGATCTCCATGGTATCACGTTCGTCCCGGAATCCCGGACGCAGTACACTAATGTTGACGCAGGTTATTTTTAACTGCAATGCTCTGCACGTCAACAGCGTATGATTATGAACCCGGGGATACAATCCGGTAGTAAATGGAAATTCCCCTCCTTGCAACAACGCTGACCCTGATGCAGATGGGGGCCGTGATCGTCGTGATCGCGTACCTCGTCAGCCGGAGCCGGTACTTTGCCGAAGTCCTTGAAGGCCACCCGCCGGTAAAGACGCAGGTCATCTTAATGGTCGTCTTTGGCCTCGTCTCGATTTACGGGACGTACAGCGGCGTTGAGGTCCTGGGAGGGATTGTTAACATCCGGGATCTCGGACCGATGGTCGCGGGGCTGACCTGCGGGCCGTTTGTCGGGCTCGGCGCCGGCCTGATCGGGGCGGCGCACCGGCTGACACTCGGCGGATTCACGGTGTATGCGTGCTCTGCCGCAACCGTTCTTGCCGGGCTGTTCGGCGGGATCATCTGGCTCCTTGCCGGAAAGAAATTTGTCGGGATCAAAACCGCCGTCTTCTTCGCCGTCGTGATGGAAGGGCTCCACATGCTGCTCGCCCTCATCCTCTGCCGGCCGTTTGAGGACGCGGTAAAAGTCGTGGCAAACGTCGCAGTCCCGATGATGGTTGCAAACGCGCTCGGCATGTTCATCTTCGCGTTCATCATCACGAACCTGATCAACGAGCGCCGGGTGCAGGAGGAGCGGGACAACCTGACACGGGAGATCGAGCGTAAGAACACGGAGCTTGCGATTGCCGCCGAGATCCAGAAGAGTTTCCTCCCGGACAGGATTGCGCCGGTCAAGGGGTTCGACATCGCCGCCAAGAGCGTGATGGCAAAGGAGGTCGGCGGGGATTTCTTCGATGTCATCCCGTTCGAGGTGATGCGCATCAAGAACGGCAAGATCGGGATCCTGATCGCGGATGTCTCCGGCAAGGGGATCCCCGCCGCGCTCTTCATGGCCCTCTCGCGGATCGTGATCCGGGTCAATGCGCTCTGGCACCCGGACCCGGCGAACGCGATGAAGGACGCCAACAACATCATCGCGGCCGACAGTAAAGCCGGGATGTTTGTCACCGTCTTTTACGGGATCATCGAGGAGGAGAGCCGGGTGCTGACGTACGTGAACGCCGGCCACAACCCGCCCATCGTCCTTCATGCGGAAGAGAAGAAGATGGAGGAGCTCACGGCGACTGGCATTGCGCTCGGGGCGATGGAGGATGCCCCCTATACATCGGGGACGCTCCGGATCGGGCCTTCCGATGTCGTTGTCCTGTACACAGACGGCGTGACCGAGGCAGTGAACGCGGCAACCGAGATGTTCGGGGAGGAGCGGCTCCGGCAGATCATCGCGCAGAACGCAGGCCGGACTTCGGCGGAGATCCTTTCCGCGATCCTCGACGCCATTGCAGCGTTTGCCAAGGACCAACCGCAGGCCGACGATATCACGCTGATGGTCATCAAGGGAGTCTGATTGCGATGCCCGCCCCCGTCCCTGCTCGCGCTCCCCGGTTCTCGTTCTCCATCGATGCGGAGATCCGGAACATCCCGGTCGTCGCGGAAGGGATCGAGGATTTCCTGATGAGCGCCGGCACCGATCCGCTCGTCCTCCCCGACATCCAGCTCGCGGTGGACGAGGCGGTCACCAACATCATCATGCACGGTTATGCGGGAAAGCCGGGGACGATTGCGCTCACGGTTACGGTAGATGGCGGCGTTGTACACGTCGAGATCCGGGACCGGGCGCCGGCGTTCAACCCGCTGACTATTAAGGAGCCGGATCTTACGGCGGATCTCGCGGACAGGGTCGTTGGCGGGATGGGGATTTTTTTAATCAGGAAAGTGATGGATTCGGTGGAGTACGAGTTTGCTGATGGGGAGAATGTGCTGAGGATGGAGAAGAGGGGGTAAATCGAACTTATCGATCACAAGCGTTATCACAATCCCAATTTCTTTTAATGCAACATTCAATTGCTTCACGGTTCATTCGAACACATCGAAATCCTTCGTGTACAAATTTTTTCCCGTTTGGTTTTAAAATAAAATCTGCAAGAGAGTTACAAATCTTCGCTTCTGTATTGCAATGGAATTGTCCAATAAAATCTTTCTTTGGGGCATTTTTTAAATCTCCATACTTTAATACTCCGTTTTCTCCAAAATCCAATCCTCCAATATACCCATGTCCGAATATCCAAATTTTTTCTACTTTATCATTTTCAATTACTGTTTTTGCGTCTTCCGGAGTTCTGCATACATAGAAATTAAATAAAATATTATTTTCCTCAAAATACTGTTTTAATAACTCAAAACCTTCGCAATAAATCGATTCGCTTTTTCCCCTCAAAGCAATGATTACGCCTGAATGAGGTTCAGCAATAACTTTCTGGTTCTCGTTCACAATTTTTTTACCGATTTCCCGATATTTTATATCAGAAATAAAACCTGATATAAAACGGAAAAACCTGCAGTCATGAATTGCAACATTCAGTTTGGAACTATATATATACCAAAAGACGAGAGATTCGACTATCAATCCGAATATCAATATTCCAAAAATGCCGGCATTTTTATCTATACCCTCAAGGAAGGATGAAAGAGAGACAAGAATACCTGTATAATGCAGAATTACGATCAATCCCATATTCATTGACAATAATGACAGTACTCTATTTCCGTAGGTCAAATTTGGTAAATAAAAGAATGAAATATAAATTGCTACGCAAAAAAGTATTAAGGTAATTAGTTGTATCAGGAAAGAAATGACCATGGATAATCCAATGGTCATAAAGTATATAATTTTTAATAATTTCATGAAATCAAATAATTCAATTTTTCCAGATTAGAAACTACTTCATTTTATTCTTCCTCCAACGTTTGTGAAATCAGTAAATTGCGTTGGCCCGGGCCGGGTCACCACATCTTAGTTTGCCGGATCTTCTTAAGCCCGCCGCCACGCCCCTTCCGGTATCGTGATCTCGAACCGGGCACCCTCCCCCGGCTTCCCGGTCTCAGCGATCGCGATTCCCGTGATAGCAAGGATCTCGCGGGAGAGGAAAAGACCGAGGCCGGTGTGCTTTCCGAATCCCTTGGAGAACAACCGTGGCTTATCCTCATTGGGAATGCCGTTGCCGTTATCCTCGAACATAAGAACGAGCGCCCCGTCCTCTTCCCTGGTGGTGACCCGGATCTCCGTCATCGTCTCACCGCCATACCGGAGAGAGTTATCTATGAGGTTGTAGAAGACTTTCCCGAGCAGCAGGTCGGCATAGATCTCAAGGTCATCCGGGATCGCAATATCCATGCGGACATTTTTTACCGGGAGAAGGGTTGACTTTTCGTTAAAGAATGGCCGGATTTTCTGCCATGCCGGGGTACCCACGCCGAGATCCTGGTAGTCGCGGGTGAACTCCAGTTCTTCCCGGAACCGCTCTGTGACCTCTTTGATGTGATCGAGATACCCGTGCAGGACAGTTTCATTTTTTTCGGTCCTGGCAAGTTCGATATAGAGGCCAAGGCCGGCGAGCTTGTTGAGCATGTCGTGCCGGGTGATATTCGAGAGCAGGTTCAGCTTCTTGTTCGCCATCTCGGTTGCCCGCTGCGCTTTCAGCGTGCCGGTCACATCGCGGAGTATGACGAGCCTCCCGCTCTTCTGGCCGACGCGGGAGGTGATCGTCCGGCAACGCACTTCATAATCGCGTGACAGTCCCTCGCGATCGGCCAGGGTGACCTGCCTTACCCCATCGTTACTGGTTTCATCGCAGGAGAATGTTTCCATGATTTCGGGAGGCAGGATTGCTGCTGCGGGATCGCCCACCTGCAGCATGCCCCTGTTGTTAACGATCTTCAGGGCTGCCGGATTGAAGTCGCTTACCCGGTTATTCCGGTCAAGGACGATGATCCCGTCTTCGATTGTCGTGAAGATGAGCGGGAATGCAATCGGGGCAATGGCGAAGAGCTGGAACCGCAGGATCCCAAGCGCGATGACAAGGCCGGCAAATGTGAAGGTGAACGGGGTGAAATCGAGACCAGGAACCGGGTTGAATCCAAAGACGTAACAGAAATTTCCGGCAAGCGGTACGACAGCGGCAAGGATCATGAGGACAATCTGCTGCCGGTAGATGGCCGGAGAGATGAAGAACCGGGATCCAATCAGGAATGCCGCGATGATGGAGACTAGGTACGAATATCCGGCATGAATCCAGAAGAGGGGACCATGAACGAAATTCCATACGATAATCCCGTTGTGTATCTCAGGGATATACGCCAAATAATAAAGGCCGGACGGGTTGATGACTGCAAGACAGATGTCAATGATCGGTATGACAAAGAGTGCTGCAATATTCCGGCGGTTCAGGATCTGATCCTGGCCCAGATATGAGAGGACAACAAGCAGCCATGCGACCGGGACCGTGACAATCCCCGGGTATTCGAGTGCGTTAAAGAGAAGATTGGTCTCCAGGTCGGCAGTTGCGAGCTGGCCTGCGTAACAGACGGTCCAGAGCGTAGTTGCACACATCAGCAGGATGAACGGTGGTATGACCGGGTCGTTCCTGCGCTTTAAACTGAGGATGGCCAGGAGTCCGGTGATGGTGGCTGAGAGCAGCAGCGGGGCGAGAAACGGTGAGTACTGTATGATCGTCAGGGCAGAATCTCCTTGATAGCGTGAGAGATGTTGGTACCTGCAGGATTTGGGTGTTGTGTTCTTATCCCAACGGTCATAAATTTCCGTACCGCAAGATCGCTTGTCATTACAGACTGATGTTTCCGTTCCAAGATCATCGCGACCTCTCATGAAAGGATCCTGTACGATGTAAACGATCATCGTGTGAAACCGGTCACAATCCTTCGGGAATTTACGGAAGACCGTCTGAAACCCGCCTTCTTAAAACCCATCTTTTTTCCATTTCGGGAATTGATAGCCGATCCGGAAAATAATCGTCTGCTGGAAAGCATCTGTTAGCGATCATTTTAAGGGTTGTTTTATACCGAATCCTGGCAATCAGTGGCCGATATGCCCGTATTTCAAAACCCGTGCACCGGAATTCGGGCATTTGCACAACCTTTTCTGCATTTTTCAAGCCCGGAGGACACCAGTCTCCGACGGAGAATGCAGCCATGGGGGTCTCTCGTTCTTCATATGGCCGGAGGGGCGATCCGGCCTGTCGGATCCTGGATCACCCGGTCAGAACGGGGATCCAAAACCCGTCTTTTTTCCATTTCGGGAACTGATGGCCGATCCGAAAAATAATCGTCAGCTGGAAAGCATCTGTTAGCGATCATTTTAAGGGTTGTTTTATACCGAATCCAGACAATCAGTGGCCGATATGCCCGTATTTCAAAACCCGTGCACCGGAATTCGGGCATTTGCACAACCTTTTCTGCATTTTTCAAGCCCGGAGGACACCCGTCTCCGACGGAGAAACACTATTTAGGAAGAGCTGCGTGCGAGGCGGGATCTGCCCCCTCTCCCAGGCTGAACCGGGTCGTTCCGGGATCCCCTCCGTCGCAGGCACTCCCGGGACGGGGTAGCTGCCCGGCAGATGATCCGCCTGTTTTTTAACAGGTAACCACAAAACTGCGATCCATGGAGGATCCTCCCTCACCCCCGGAGATCCGGCACATCTGCCCGAACTGCAAGAGGCCGGTTGCCCCGGGCTACAAGTTCTGCGAAGTCTGCGGGACGCGGATCCCTTCGCTGTACACCTGCAGCAAGTGCGGCACCCAGTTTGTTCACCTGACAAAGTACTGCGATGTGTGCGGTGCGCTCTTCGTCCCTAAAGAGATCCCGGAGCCGGAACCTGTTGAAGAACCAGAACCGGAAGCAGAGGAACTGGCGGAACCGGACGAAGAGGAGATCCAGGAAGAGGAAGAAGCGCCGGAGCAGGAACCGGAAAAGGAGGAAGTCCGGGAACCAGTCAAGAAAAAGCAACCGGGACGTCCGGCCAGAAAAATCCCGGAGCCGGAACCAGAGGAAGAACCTGAACCGGAAGAAGAGGAAGTTCCGGAACCGGTGAAAAAGAAACAGCCGAAACATCCTGCCAGGAAAATTCCGGAGCCGCAACCGGAGGAAGAACCGGAAGAGGAGGAAATACCGGAACCGGTGAGACCAAAGCGGCCGAAACAGTATAGCAAAGAGATCCGGGAACCGGCTACAGCGGAAATCTTACAAAAATACGGGGAAGGCATCCCGGATGACGAAGAGATCTTCACAGGAAACAAAAAGCAGGCGCAGGCAAAATCCCGTCGGGGCGCAATAAAAATTCTCGGTATCGCTGCCGTGCTCATCGCAATCCTTGCCGCCGTGTATCTCTTCGGGCTTCCGGCAATCACGGGATTATTCGCCGGCATCGTCCCGGCACCGGGGGAGGTCACCCCCACACCGGTGCCAACCGTGGCAACCCCCAACGTGACCCAGACAACGGCCTCCGGCGTTCTCGTCCCTCAGCCGACACAGACAATACCTTCGGGCCAGAAGTTCTACTTCGTCGTCCAGAAAAATCTCGTCACATCGCAGATCACGGTGACGTTCACCGGCAGTGCCAGTGCGGGCCAGGACAGCATCAGCAACGCGGAGATCAAGGTCACCCACCCGGACGGATCGATATCCTCGGGGGTAATCCTGCCCCTGAAGGGAATCATCGAGCTGACCTTTAACGGATCGAAAGGAACCGACCGGGTGGAAATTACGGCAAAGATGTCCTCCGGGCAGAAATACCGGGTCTATGACGCACTCTTCCCCGGCACGGCCTGAACGGTGTCGGTAACCTTCGGCAGTTCTTGTACCGTTTGCAGATCCAGCGGATAGTCAGCGCCCGGGATTACCGAGCCGTCGCCTGCAAGCCCGAGGACCCGGTCCTTCCCGACCCGGAAAAAGTGGAAATCCCCGCGGGGCGAGCGGGTCCAGAATTCCCGTACCGCAACATCGGTCTCCGGTACCTGCGCAATGTGCCGGATATCGCGGGCGTAGTTGTTCAGGATCTCGACCGGGTCGCTCTTGTTTGTAAGCGTCCGCTTCACCTTGATGAACGTGACATTATCGCTCGTGAAGAGGATGAAGTGGAAATTATCGTACCTGCCGTCGAATGCCGGGAGGACCTGCCCGCGTTTTGCCGCTATCTCGTATGCCTCCTTCAGTGCAAGGAGCGGACGGCGCCCGCGGGTCATAGGGCACTCTCCCGGTCACGGGAAGATCCCTGCGAGACTTTCCCAACCCGGAATTTCCGGATTGACAGCCCCCGCTTCCTTCCGGTACCGCAGGAATACTGCCTCCGGCACCCTGCAGCATTGCAGGCGCCCGGTAGTTCTCGGACGAAAAATTCCCTGATCATTTCGTAAAAAAAATCTTGGAACGGGAATACAAATCCTTGCTGGTGACTTCAAAAAATTCCGGGGCAAACTCCCACGTGCCGGACAAACCGGGCACGGGACGGCCCCGGATCCGTCAGACGCGGGGCTGACGGGATCCCGGATCGCAAAAGAGCGCGGA
>CAZNLI010000003.1:0-4769 GCA_964574125.1 uncultured Methanoregula sp. | reverse complement strand
CCGTCAGACGCGGGGCTGACGGGATCCCGGATCGCAAAAGAGCGCGGAAAAGACCCGGCAATGCGGGTGTTTCCCTCTGATGCCGGAGTACCGTGCGACGCCGGGGATGAACGGCCGGGTGCAGGCACCGGAAGACCGCGTTTCCGGTGAAAACCGAAAAGCGCCTATGCCGGTTTCACCGCGACAAAGGAGAGCGCTGTCCCGTCATGTGCCGTGATCGTGAGCTTGTCGCCGTTCACGGTGTACGCCATCGCGTCCTGCAGGATGGCGAGGTAGGTCGTCTCCTCACCGGCAAGCTGTTCGCAGTATTTTTTGGTTGCGGCGATCGGGCCGACCGCAATCGCGCTGCCTTTCTCCGTCATCTCCCCGCCCAGGGTATACGCGGCATTATAGTTGTTGCACCCGGAATACCCGGCGAGAGTGCCATCCGGCCAGACCGTGAGCGAGATCGCTGCCGTCGGGCGCTGGATCACGGTGCCGCGCTGGATCGCCATGAGGGAGAGCGTCCATGACCCGGCGAGATCCGAAGGTTCCGCGGTTGCCGTGGTGGTAACTTTTGTCGCTGCTGCGGTTGTGACGGTGGTCTGCGGGGCGGACTGATTTGACGTGCAGCCGGCCGCAAAGACGAAGACTATTGCAGAGAGCAGGAGGAGTACGGGGATCGTCTTCATACGTGACATGGCGATGTCCTGCTATATCAACAATCGTGCCGGCTCTTGCGGGAGGACGGAATTTTCAAAAGGGATTGTAAGCATGCCGGTCCGTGTGCCGGGACCCATTGTGCCCGGGCATTTCGTCATTGGGGAATTGGAGAACCGCGCCGGGGTCCGGTCAGCCCGGTTCCCGCGGCCGGCTTATTGCGTGCGTGGCGGAACGGCGCACGCCCTGCTTGTCGGCACGATGGCAACCTCGGACCGGGGGATCTTGGACTCCAGCGAGGCCTTGATCCGGTTGATGACCTCCTGCACCTCGCACATCTTCCGGTCGCCGTCGAACTCAAGGTGGATCTCGATGTAGATGCGGCTCCCGCTCCGGCGCGACCGGACGGAATGGAGCTCCGTGTACTCGTTGAAGAAGACGGCCAGTTCCCGCACGATGACGAGCTGGAGCGACTCGTCCAGCGTCTTGTCCAGCAGATCCGGAAGCGACGACATGATCACGCGGTACCCGGACTGGAGGAGGAACCCGACGATGACGAAGGATGCGACCGGGTCGATGTAGAGGGACCACCAGAAATCGTGGAGGGCGATGCTCAGCACGAGCGCGGAGAAGACGGATGCGTCCGAGAACGCCTTGGTCCGGAACAGGCGCCACTGCGATTCCATGATCGGCGACGGCGACTGTTTGCACAGCCGGTAGTTCCGGAACCAGAGCCACGTGTTGACGCAGACGCCAAGCGCCATCAGCCCGATACCGAGGAACGCCCCTTCGGCGACAAGGTGTTCGGGGACGTTGATCCGGTGGACTGCCGTAAAGAAGACGAGCGCGAGGGAGACGAACATCACGGCGCCGGTGATGATGCCGGTTAAGTTCTCGAACTTTCCCATACCGTAGTCATAGGTGAACGCGCCCCCCTTGTCCCGGTTCATCTTGCGGAGGGTTAAAAAGGCAAAGAAGGTTGCAAGGATCTCGTTGCCGCACTTGAGCACGTCGGCAAACATCGTGATCGACCCGGAGAGGATTGCCGCAGCAATGTCCGGGATCCAGAGCACGATATCGACTATGAGGGAGACAAAGACGGTGCGTTCCTTTGCAAGCGCGGCTTCCCCTGCCGCGGCAGCGCCGCCATCGTGTGCACCGGGGATCATGGTATTCCGGAGTTGTTTGCATTCCGGTTATAAAATTCCGGAGCTTTTGTGCCGGATAACCGTACTGCAGAATCCCGGGATATTGCCGGGGAAGCGTCACTCCCGGGTTCCGAGCGCCCGGCAGACCTCTCCCATCAGGGCATGGTGGCTCTTCAGCTGGGAAAGGAACGAGGAGCTGCGCTCGCCGGGTGGCATCGGCGCAAACGAAATCCCGCAGTCAACCTCCCAGAGGATGAGCCCTTCCGCAGGTGCAGGGGGAATTCCCTTTTCCGATTCGCTGGTAAGAAGCGATCCTATCGCGTCCGGCTCTATCTCACCGTTCCCGGCCAGCAGGAGCGCGGTTGCCATGCACCGCACCTGGTGCCAGAGAAAACTGTCGGCGGTCACTTCAAGGTAGAGGAACCCGTCCCCGCTACGAATATCCGCCGCATGGACGGTGCGGTACGGGTTCTTCCCCTTCACCCTCGCAAAATTTGAGAAGTTATGGTTCCCAATGAAAAATTTAGCGGCACGCGCCATCGCATCCGGATTATCCGGCGCGCTCGCGAAGTAGTACCGGTACGTGCGGGACTTTGCATCGTATCGCGGGTGGAAGGAATCCGGAACCTCCGCGTATCCCGTGCACCAGCAGTCCGGCGGGAGCTGGGTGTTGATGGCGGCAGTCGCCCGGTCCGGGTTCCCGGTCGAGAACGCGATTATCTGCCCCTTCGCATGCACGCCCCGGTCGGTGCGCCCGGCCGACTGGAACCCGGCGGCGCGGAAATCCGAAAACAGGTCGAGGCGTTTGCAGGCGGCAAGGAACTCGCCTTCGACCGTGCGCTCCCGCTCCTGCATCTGCGAACCAAAGAACCGTGTCCCGATGTAGGAGACGCGAAATGCAAGCCTCATCGCAGGTGGACGTACCGTGTGAACCGCTTGATCTTCCGCCAGGTGCTCCGGAGCGACTGCCGGGTGTACGTGCGAAGCGGCGTCCGCTTCCCCCCGCAGGAGACCTTTCCCTCACGGATCGCCTGCAGGATTGCCGGGACGGTTGGTTCAGCCTCGACAAACGTCCTCCCGAATCCCACGAACTTGGCGTTGTGGGCGTCGCTTCCCCCGACGCAGGGTTTGCCCAGCCGTTTTGCGAACCGCGCAGCCTTCCCGTTCGCAGAGCCGACAATGTAACGGCTGTTGAATGCCTCAATGGCATCGACGAGGAGCAGCCCGCCCCGCTTCTTCCGTGCAACGCCGTGCCGCCACATGTGGAACGGGTGCGGGAGGATGAGCACGGCGCCCAGCTTCCGCGCAATATCGATCGTCTCCCCGACATCGAGACCGGGGGGGATCACCTCGGTTACTCCGAGCGCGAGCAGGTGCCCCTGCCGGGTGGAGATCTCGATCCCCGGGATGACGAGGACGGAGGATTTGCACAAGAGTGCCTTCTTTGCCCCGTCAACCGAGTCGTGATCGGTGATCGCGATGGCGTCAAGGCCTGCCTCCTCCGCACGTTTCAGGATCTCTTCGATACTGCTCTCACCGTCCTTTGAAACGTTTGTATGCACGTGGAGGTCACAGCTTAACATCAGATCATATCTTTTTTACGTTAAGGGTATTAAGGAAACTTATGCGCATTCTCCTCCCGACCGGTTCTGCAACCGAAGCGACGGTCCGGGCCGCTGCCGCGGGATACGATGCGGATGTCGTTGTCACCGGGCAGCTCGCATCGTTCCTCACCCCCCACAAGCTCGGACAGATCGTACAAGCCGGGAAGTACGACATGGCAATCGTCTCAGGCATGTGCACTGCATCGTTCGAACAGGTCGAGCGATCGACCGGCGTGCCGGTGTACCGGGGCCCGCGCCACGCCGCCGATCTCGCGCTCGTTCTGCCCCTGCTTGGCACCGTCACGCTCTCGAAGACTGTCCCTGCCGATGACTTTCTTGCCGGGAAGAAACGGGAGGAGGCAGTCCGGGCGATACGCGATGCTGAGCGTGAAGCGACAGCAGATTATATCATCCATGGCCTGAAGATCGGCGGGAACTCGCGGATGAAGGTGCTCGCCGAGATCATGGATGCCCACCGGCGAAAGGATATCCGCAACGACGTCGAGCGGTTCTTTGCATCCGGTGCCGACATCGTGGATCTCGGGTTTGGCTTTGACGCGACACCGGACGACGTGCGCCGGGTGTTTGATGCGATTGCGGATATCGACCGGCCGCTTTCTGTGGACACGCAGGACCCGGCGCTCATCCGGGCGGCACTCCCGCGTGCCGACATCGTGCTCTCGCTCCAGTCAAAGAACATCCCGGTTATCGGGAAGGAAGTCGATGCCGCGGGAGCGGCAGCCGTCGTCGTGCCGGACGACCGGACGCTTGCGCAGAACATCGCGCTCGCAAAAAAAGCTGGCGTCCGGTGCATCATCGCCGATCCGCTCCTCCAGCCGGCGGGATCGGGATTTGCCGCCTCGCTCCGGAATTTCCGGAAAGGCCGGTACCCGGTCTTCTTTGGCGCGGGAAACGTTGTCGAGCTCTTCGATGCGGACTCCGTTGGCATGAACGCGCTTCTTGCCGCAATCGCGATGGAGCTTGGCGCCTCCATCATCTTTTCGAGCGAGCACTCGGACAAAACCAAGGGGGCCATTGCGGAGATGCGGAAGGCAACCGAAATGATGGTGCTTGCAAAGGACCGGCCGTACCCCAAGGATCTCGGCATCGATCTCTTTGTCCTGAAAGAGAAGCGGCGCCGGGTGGAACCGCCGCCCGGATACGAAACGGTTGTCGCGGCGCAACCGGCGCCAAAAGAGATCCAGTACGACCCGAAGGGCAGTTTCCGGATCGGGATCGAGGGCGACGAGATCGTCGCGGTTATCCACGGCAAAGCCGTGAAGGGGAAGCGCTGGCAGGATATCTTTGCTGCAATCCAGAAGGCCGGCGATGTCTCGCTCCTCGACCATGCCGCCTATCTCGGCCGGGAACTGTACAA
>CAZNLI010000002.1:0-90275 GCA_964574125.1 uncultured Methanoregula sp. | reverse complement strand
TGCTCCGCATGATGCCGATCTCCTTGATCCGCTCGTTGACCGACATCATCATGATATTGAAGATCGAGACACCCGCAACGATCATGGAGATGCCGCCAATCGCGGAGACAAAGGTCGTGATCGTGCCAAACGTCTGGTAGATGGTTTCCAGCGTCGCCTTACTGTCGATCACGGTGACGGTCCTCTGCTTGATGTTCCGGTTGAGCTGCTTCTCGATCATCGTCTTTACGGCAGCGGTATCCCCGTCCGTTACCTTGACGACCACTTCGTCGTACCCGCCGCCCGTATCGAAGTTATTCTCAAACCAGTTGTTGGTGACGACCAGCGCGTTGTCGGTGCTGATATCGAAGCTCATCCCCCGCTCCTTGATGATGCCGGTGACCCGGAGCGTCCCGTACTCCCCGCCGCTCCCGATCACGATCCGTGAACCCACCTTGATATTATGGTCCTTTGCAAACGTGGCGCCGACAAGGCAGCCGGAGTCCTGGTTGTTGTAGTCCCCGGATTCGAGCGTTAAGAGATCGGGCACATTATCGGAAGGAATCGCGTAGATGGTCGCGACAATGTCGTCGCTGTTCACCCCCACCTTCATGTGCTGCGACGCGGAGTGCACCGGGATCGCGGTGTTGGGGGCAACCACCCTTTTTATCTGCTGGAAATTCTGTTCGGTGAGCACAAAGCTTGAGGTGCCCCCGCCCATCTCCATGCCACCGCCGCCGGCATACGGCATGACAATCACGGAATCCCCGACAGAAGAGAGGCTCGCGGAGACAAGCATCACCATGCCGTTCCCGAGAATGCCCATCGAGACAATCGCGACAACGCCGATCACGATCCCGAGCATGGCGAGCGCCGACCGGAGCATGTGGAGCCGGATGTTGCGCTTTGCGATCTCCCAGAATATCGCGTTCAAGCCGCAATCCTCCCGTCAACGATCCGGATGGTCCGCTGCGTGTAGGCGGCAACGTCCGGGTCATGGGTGACGATGATGATGGTCGAGCCTTTTTTGTTCAGTTCCGTCATGAGCTGCATGATGGAGGCGCCGGTCTTCGTATCGAGATTGCCGGTCGGTTCGTCGCAGAGCAGGATGTCGGGATCGTTGATGAGCGCCCGTGCAATCGCAACCCGCTGCTGCTGCCCGCCCGAGAGTTCCAGCGGCGTGTGGGTGTAGAGGTGCTCCTCCAGCTGGACGGCTTGCAGGACTCCCGCCGCTTTACTGCCATCGACAACCGTTCCGGCCTTCATCATCTGCGGGAAACTGACATTCTCGACCACATTGAGGAGCGGGAAGAGGTTGAAGTACTGGAAGACAAACCCGATCCGGTCGCGCCGGAGATCCGTGAGCGCGTCGTCCGTCATGTCCGCCACCCGGATCCCGGAGATGAAGATATCGCCGGATGTCGGCGAGTCAAGGCAGCCCATCAGGTTGAGGAGCGTGGATTTCCCGGACCCGGAGGGGCCCATGATCGCGATGAACTCTCCCCGTTCCACTGAAAACGAGATCTGGGAGAGCGCGGTTACGTCCCCGGCTCTCATCGGGTAGACCTTGGAGACGTCGGAGAACTGGATGACCGGTTGCATGGCAGCCCGCCGTCACCGGTTCTTCGTTTTCCTGTAATACCAGAACCCGCCGGCAGCGACGATGAGCACGACGATAATGAGCGGGAGGAGATCCGGCCCGCCGGAAGTATTTTGCCGGGTCGCGACTGCGCTGCCAAGGCTGACCGGCTGCGTAACCGTGATGACGTTGCCATCCTTGTCCTTGTAGGAGAGCTGGAGCGGGACGGACTCTGCTCCTTCCGCGGTGAAGGTCACTTCGAAGCTGCCGAAGTCGTCCTGCTTGAGCGCACCGATGATGTAGCTCCGGTACGGGTCTTCCGGTACGGCCGGGGAAACGGCGGTGACCGTAACCGCGTTTGCCGTCAAAAGCCCTGCATTGGTGACATCGCCGGTTACGTGGTAGACCCCGCCGTCGCTTTTCACTTCGACGTTGCTGATGATCGGGGTCGCTTTCTTCTTGTCATTGCCGAACGCGATCGGGAGCGCTGACTCAACCGTATGGACGTTGTCCCCGTTGTTGTACCGTACGGTCAGCTGCATGGTTGTCTCCACTTCCGGGGTTACCGTGAAATTCACCGTGGTGCTGGCCCCGGACGTAAGGTTCCCGATGAAGGTCTTCTGCGGCATGGGGATGAGACCGTCGCCGGAGATCTCGAGGATCACATTTTTCACGCCATTCTTCCGGGGGTTCGCGATCTGGACGGAGACGGTATCCTTGGTCCCCTGCGAGAAGGTGTCCGGGGTGTCCTTTACGAGAAGCACGAGCGGCGTGTTGTCCACCTGGATATCGGTCTGGTGCCAGAGGCTCATCGAGCCGAAGTACGAGAGCGAGAACTTCGGGTAATAGATACCGTCGTTTGCATCGGCGACGACCGAGAAGGTGAAGGGGCGCGTCTGGAGCGGACCGATGGACATCGATGTGTCGTACGTGCCGCTGGTCCGCCTGATGTTGGTGTCGCCAAACGTGGCATGGTTGACGGTTACGCTCTGGTCGGCGTTCCCGTTCGTGATGGAGTAAGCGACCGTCCCGGTATCACCGGTGAAAAAGACCGGGGGGTCGTACGTAACCGACGAGACGTAGACATTCTCTCCTGCCGACGTGAGCGATGCGGCCGATGTTTCGGCAGCTGCCACGCCGGCGAGCAGGATAAAACCGGCCAGGAGAAGGAGCAATCCTTTCCGGCAGTTCTTCTGCATTCCTGTAATCCTGTCTCTGACAAGTGTTCCCATCATGGATCTCCCGTATCGCGAACTATCGTATCTCCATTATTTTTCGGTATGACTACAAAACCTCTCTGGTCGGAATGTTCATACAATCGCCGGCCCTTTTTGAGAATTCTGAAATCCCTTCGCGCAAATTTTTTAATCGGGCGGGTCGTCCCGGCGCGGCGCTACTGTGCTCCTGGAAAACCGGTACGCTCCTTTCGGCACCAGAATCCCGAACCGTGCACCGGATCCCGGCACCCCTGTCTCGGAGATCTTCATGCCGGTGATTGCGAGGATCTCGCGGGCAAGGAACATCCCAAGCCCGGTGTTCTTCCCGTAGCCCCGTTCAAAGATCGTCTCCTTTTCCCGTTCCGGGATGCCCATCCCGTTGTCCTCGTAGATCACGGTAAGCCCGCCTGACGATTCGGAATATGTAACTAAAACCATTGTCGCCTTTTCCCCGTGGCGGACGGTGTTGTCAAGGAGGTTCTCGAAAACTTTGACGAGCAGCGGATCGGCGAGGATCTCGACACCGTCAACCCGGGCGGAACAGGAAATCCCCGGGGGGACAGGAAGGCCCGTAACGATCTTGTTAAGGTTCATCCATTGCGGATCGGAAAGTCCGAGCCCCTGGTAGACTTTCGTAAACTCCATCTGCTGCCGGATAACGGCACCTGCATCCTTCGCTTTCAGCAGGTACGAGCGGGCATCCGGATCCTGGACCTTTCTTTCAAGGAGGGTCAAAAATGACTGGAGAACGGTCAGCTTGTTGAGCGTGTCGTGGCGGGTGACGCTCGAGAGCAGGTCAAGCTTTTTGTTTGCCTGCACGAGCGCATCCTGCGTCTTTTTGAGCTCGCTGATGTCGTGCAGGATGCCGTCCACCCCAAGGATTCTTCCGGTTTTACCGGTATAGAACTGGCTGTTTGCGGATACGGTCAGGGAACTCCCGTCCCGTTTCTTCAGCGTAGCGATCCGTTTCTGCACGGAGTTGTTCCTGCGGAGCTCCTGCAGCAGCGGGTCCCGGTCCTGCGGCTGATAGTACAGGGTTGCGGCAATATTTTTCCCGATAATCTCGTCCGGGGAATCGTATCCCAGCATGGCGGCTCCCGCAGGGCTTATCATCAGGAGATTGCCCTCCATATCGGTGCGGTAGTAGATGTCCTGCATGTTCTCGATGATGGACCGGAACTTCTCCTCGCTCTCCCGCACCGCCGTCTCGGCATTCCTCCTCCGCAGGGATATGGCAACGATGTGGGCGAACGCTTCCAGAAGATCGCCCGGGGGATCGGGCTCGTCGCGGCTCATGCCAAGCACGGATGTGCCAAAGAGATTTCCCTCAACGGTATACGCGATCCCGATGAAATGATCGATTCCCGCCGCTTCGCTGATGGCATTCCCGGTCCGGTCCGGGACAGCTCCGAAGCTGATGCCGGTTATCGTCTCTTCCCGGCCGATAATGCGGGTGGTAAGAGTCCGGAATGTCGCTTCCGATAGAGGGAACCGGATGGTTTCCGGCTGCAACCCCCCGGATTGCACAACCTTCCGGATTATATCCGGAGGCGCTTCAACAGCGTTCATGACAAGGGCATTTTCCGCTGCATCGTAATCGCAGAACCAAGCGATGGCAGCGCCGGAGATCTTCATGAGCGCCTGCAACACCGGTTTCTGGATGCCCGCATCGCACGGCAGCGCTGCAAGGTCGCCGGCAAGCGCATTGATGGCCGACAGTGTCCGGTTCTGCCGTTCCAGCGCCTCTTTTAAATTCCGCTGCCGGGTGATGTCCCGGATGGTCCCGAGGAAACGCCAGGGCTTGCCGTCCTGATCGCATGCAACAATCTTTCCCCGGTTCAGCACCCATATCCATGCACCGGACGCGGTTTTTACCCGGTACTCGTACTCGAAAAGCGGGGTTTTTCCCGCGAGCAGATCGGCAAACCGCCGGTCACCTTCCGCGCGATCCTCCGGGTGGATCATGGCAAGGAAACCGGCGGAAGTCGTTGGCAGGTCTTCTGACCGGTACCCGAACATTGCTGCGGTATTTTCATCGGAGACCTGCGTGCCCTGCAATAAATCCGCATCGTAAATCCCTTCATCCGCACCCCATAACGCGAGCTTGAGCTGTTCCCTGTTCGCACGGAGCGCCTCCTCGGCTGCATTCCGCTCCGTGATATCGCGCACGACAGCGACACTCACGCGTTTTCCCTGGATCGTGGCAGGATGGATGCTCACCTCTACCGGGATATGGCTGCCATCTTTCCTGGTGTGGATGGTCTCGAATGTCGAGAATCCCTGCACCTTCAGCTCATGCCGGATCTGGCTGTCGGGCTTGTTGAGAGGACCGATCTCAAGATCGGACGGGCGCATCGCCAGCAGTTCTTCGCGGCTGTACTGCGTCTTGCGGCAGGCAGCATCGTTTACCTCGATGAACCTGCCCAAAGAGCCGTCTTCTTCCAGCGCAAGGATCTGGATCGCATCGTTGACGTTGTTGAAGATACTCCGGAATTTCTCCTCGCCCCTGCGCAATGCCTCTTCTGCATCCCTGCGCTCCGTGATATCGGTGAACATCCCGAAGGATCCCAGGAACTGCCCGTTGCCGGAAAAGAATGGTGTTGCCGAAGTCAGGCACCAGACGATCCTCCCGTCTTTTGTCTGCCACTGCTGTTCGTACCGGCCCGGGGTTCCGTTCTGCCGTTCATACAGGTTCTTCCTGAATTCCGGAACCTGATGGGGAATAACAAAATCCCACGCAGAACGCCCGAACATCTCCTCCGGGCCGTACCCGAGGATCTCCTCCATCTTCCGGTTGGTGAACGTAGTGCAGAACCCGCTGTCTATCGCCCAGATCCCCTCGTTTGCCGTCTCGATGAAGATCCGGTACCGCTCCTCGCTCTCCTTCAATGCCTGCCGGGACTTCACGAGTTCATCGTACTGTTCACGCATCGCCGCCCCGGCAACTTTTCTTAATTCCTCTTCATCGATGTTCTTTAACGCAAACGTGATGTCCTGCGCCATCTCCTCAAGGAGGGTGATGATCGGTTTGCTGAAGAATCCCGCGACGGGGGCATAAACTGCGATAATCCCGGCATTCTTCGTGTGAAGCGCGAACGGGAACGCGGCAACCGCGAGATATCCCCGTCTGACGGCCGCATCCCGCCACGGCTCCATAAAGGAATCGTGCACGACGTCGTTGGAGTAGTAGTACTTCTCCTCCCGGAACGCGGTGCCAACCGGGCCACACCCTTTTGCGACTGGATCTGTCGGGATGTGGAAGTCATCGAGGTATCCGTCCACGTACCCGTGCGAGGCAACCGGATCGATGCTCCTGCTTACGGCGTCCGCAAGGCCGATCCACGCCATCCGGAACCCCCCGGCTTCGATCAGGATCCGGCAGATCTCGGCATACAGTTCCTGTTTGTCCGTGATACGGATGATTGCCCGGTTGGTCTCCGAGAGGACCGAGTACAACCGGTTCAGGGTCCGGATCTGCTCTGCATCCTGTGCATGCTGCGTGATGTCGCGGAAGGACTCTATTGCGCCGGTGACATTTCCTTTCCGGTCATAGAGCGGACTTGCCTTTAAGAGGACGTGGATCCGGTTTCCTTTCGGGGGGGAGAGGTACGTCTCCGCGGAGAGCGTGTCGCCTTCACGCAGCATATCCGGGTAACGCCGGGAGATGGCTTCCCTGTCTCCGGAGACGAGATCGATCAGGATCGGCCACCGTTCCTGATACAGCGAGGTGCTGTACTCGTACTCCCCCTTCCCCAGCATCTCCGCTGCCGGCACGCCGGACATCTCCTCCATGGCCCGGTTCCACGCGATCACCTTCCCGTCCTTGTCGATGGCGAAGGTGGCATCCGGGAGGAAATCGATGATGTCGGAGAAGCGTTTCTCCGATTCGACGAGCGAGTGTTCCGCCCGCCTCCGGGCGACCGCCTGCCGGATCTTGTGCGCGAGCTCGGCGAACTGGGCGTCTGGGCTGCCGCCTTTCTGGATATAAAAGTCGGCGCCATGGTTGATCGCGTCGATGACCACCTCCTCCCGCCCCCTCCCGGTGAAGAGGATAAAGGGGATGCTGCCAAAACCGGACCGGACCTTTTTTAAAAATTCGATACCGTCCATCCCGGGCATATGGTAATCCGAAACGACTGCATCGTACACGGTCTCCTGCATCTTTAACAGGCCATCAGACGCCGAACTGCTGGTATCGATCCGGAAATCGCCGCCCTGTTCAAGAAAGAGCCTGCCAATTTCGAGAAGACATTCCTCGTCGTCAACGTACAGGACGGAATACATCGTGCGTGCGCCAGAATCTACTAGGAAAAAATTGGTAATTGCGCGATGATAAAGAATCCTCTTTGCCTTTCATATCCGGGGATTGCACAGGACAGCCGGCCGGTTCCAGTCGCCAGGCTTCCGGTTTTGCTTCCGGCTTTGTATTGTTACAGAAAAAAGGTCCGGACCGGATTCCGGGGGGTAATTTTGACGGGGGATTGCATTCAAAATTCTATTAAAAAAATTCTATTTAAAAAAACCAGAGATGGGGGATGAAGCCTACCGCCCCCGGGGTGGAGACGTTCAGTACGTCCGCCCGACAAGCGTTGCCTTCCCCGGCTTGCCGCAGATGACGCACGCTCCGCCTTCCGAAGAAACATAGGGCGACCGGGCTTCCGTCCCGAGAATGCTGGAACTGGACCGCTCCTCGATCGCATCGCCGCAGGCACGGTCCCCGCACCACGGGACGACGGCAACCTTCCCCTCGTTGAGCGACACGTTGCAGGCATCGATCGATGCTGCGGTGCACAGGCTGTTCTTCATGTGCTGCTCGGCCTTTGCCTTCATCGCCTCCGCGATACCGGCAAGGACGAGGTTCACTCCGTCAACGATGCCGGCCCGGTCGAGCGGCTTCTTCTCGCCAAATCTTGTCACCGCCATCACCTTGCCGGCATCGATATCCCTTGGACCGAGCTCGAGCCGGAGCGGGACGCCCCGGAGCTCCCACCAGTAGTATTTCGCACCGGGCCGCATGTCCCGGGTGTCCATCTTCACCCGGAATCCGGCGGATTTCAGCTCGGATTCCAATGCCTGTGCCGAAGCGAGCACGTCGTCATGCCGCTTCCCGATCATGATGGGCACGATGACAACCTGGATCGTGGCGACGGCCGGGGGGAGGATGAGCCCCTTGTCGTCGCCGTGCACGCCGATGAGGGCCGCGATGCACCGCTCCGAGATCCCGTAGCAGGTCTGGTTCGCGAGCTGCTGGGCGCCGGATTCGTCCTCGTACGTGATGTTAAAGGTCTTACTAAAGTGCGTGCCGAGATGGTGGACGGTGCCGATCTGGAGCGTCCTGCCATTTGGCATGACCGTGTCGACCGCGATCGTGTAATCCGCGCCGGGGAACTTGTCCCAGTCCGGCCGCCTGGAGATGATGATGGGGATGCAGAGCGACTCGTAGAACTCGCGGGTAAGGGCGATCTCGCTCTCCACCTGCGCCTCCGCCTCGTCCCATGTTGCATGCACGGTGTGCGATTCCATGAACGAGGTGATCTCCCGCAGCCGGATGAGCGGCCGGGTCTGCTTGGTCTCGTACCGGAACGTGTTCACGATCTGGTAGATCTTCAGCGGGAGATCGGCGTGGGACCGGACCCAGAGGGCATACATCGGGTAGATGGCAGTCTCGCTCGTGGGACGCAGCGCGAGCCTCACATCGAGCGGGGTTGTCCCGCCGTGGGTCACCCAGTAGACCTCGTCCTCGAACCCCTTGATGTGCTCGGCCTCTTTCATGAACTCCTGCTCGGGGATGAGGAGCGGGAAGAGGGCTTCGGCATGATCCCGGTCGAGAAGTTCGCGCAGGCGCCGGTACACATGTTTCCGGATCGCGAACCCGTAGGGATACCAGACATAGAGCCCCTTGACCGGGTACCGGACGTCCATGACCTCCGCACGCCAGAGAAGATCGTTATACCATTCGGAAAACTGCGTTTTTGGCGGCAGGGCGCCAGCATCCTCGTCCATTATCCAATCCTCAAACCACCAATTGTATGACCTGAGGCGTAATAAAAGCCTCGACAATCGCTGCGACGACAATCAGCGGGAGGACGGTTGTGAAAAACATCCGGGACAGGCGTGCGGCTTCGCCCGCTGCATCGCCCTGCCCGTAGTATTCGCTGACAAGCGCCTGCGAGAACAGGATCCCAAGAGCCCCGGCGAGGATGAAACCCGGGATCTCGAAGATGCCGTGAGGCAGGAGCGCCGCAGCGATAAAAGCGGGGCTGTGATCCTTAAGGACCATCTGCACGATGGCGCCGATCACGATCCCGTTCAGGCTCATGATGAGGATTGTTATGATGCCAAACGAAGCGCCGCCAAGGAAGAGCAGGATGCAGGTTTCGAGATTGTTGATCAGGATCTTCCCGCACAGTTCGAAGGAGTTATCCCCCATCATCTGCCCGGCAACCTCTTTTTCGAAAAAACTGAGCAGCTGTTCGCCGATTGCCGGGTGCTGGGCAGCGCCAACCCAGCCGATCGTGAGCATGGAGAAGAAGAGGAGGATAGTTAAGACAATTGCATTCTTCAGCGGGGTATTGGGCAGGCCCGGTGACATTTTTGGCGGGATCTCAGACATAGAGTACCATCCGCATCATGTCACGGATGCCCGGGGCAAGCCCGACCGTTATCATCGCAAGCAGGATCAGGTGCCAGAGGCTGCCCTCCGCTTCCTTCCGGTAGAGTTCGAGGACGTAGATCGCGGGAAAGAGGACGCAGAGCTTTAAGGGGAACATGACAAAGCCGGTGCCGGTGAGCGCGATCAGGTTGGAACCGACGACGTGCTGCTCGACATAGACCAGCGGGTGCAGGTCGATCCCGAAACTGGTGGCGCTCGCATCCAGCATGTGGCCGAGGATCAGGGTGACAAAGAGCGCGTCGGAGGCATACGTCCATCTCAGCACGTACCGCATGAATCCCCATACCGCGGCCGTTGTTGCGGCAGCCATGAGGAGTATGGTTGCAAGGACATCGAACGCAACATGGGTGTGGGTAAAGCCGTACGAGAAGAGGATGAGGGTGACGGTGCCGGCTGCTGCCGTCCCGATTCCTGCATAGAGGTGCAGGAAATTTTTGACAATCTTCTGTGTCTCAAGGAACCGGGAGAGGAAGAGGGCGCCTGCGGTGAAGAAGAAGAGGAGGAAGTAGATGAGCGGGGTGATCAGGAGATACTGGAGATCGGAGGTGATCATGCCCGTGTCCTGCACGACCCGGAGCACGCCGCCGAGCACGACGTAGGGAATGGTTGCGAGCACGAACGCCTTGTCGATCGCGATGCCCGCACGGTTCAGCCACCGGTAGATCAGGTAGACCGAGATGATGAGGATGATTGCGTACGTCAGGGTATCGACGATATTGTATGCCTGCCCGTACCGTATGGGATCGATGTAGTATTTGTAGATGAACTCACTAATCATTCATGATCAGAGTGAGCGCAGAGGGCATAAAGGTACTGAAATCAAAGCCGTTCGACAAGTCCCGGTGGATGCAGCTGCCCCGGGATGTCGTGATCGGCCACGATGTCCTCTCCCAGATCCCGGCGATCTGCCGGGACCTTAAGCTCGGCAGCACTGCGCTTGTCATCTCGGGAAAAAGCACCATGGATCTCGCCGGTGAACAGGTGTGCGGTTACCTTGGCGACGGGTACACGATCAAAAGTTTTACCGCACCGGCAATCAACGCGAAGATCATCCGGCAGGGGGAAGCTGCGGCAAAGAAAGCAGACTTTGTCATCGGCGTCGGGGGTGGGCGCGTCATCGACACGGCAAAGATCGTCTCCTACAACACCGACCGGCAGTTCATCTCCGTCCCGACTGCCGCGTCCCATGACGGCATCGCATCGGCCCGTGCGTCGGTGCCAAGCAAAGACGGCCATGCCTCGCTCGACGCCCAGCCCCCGATCGCAATTGTTGCCGACACCGGAATCATCGCCGCCGCTCCCCACCGGCTCCTCGCATCCGGCTGCGCGGACATCATCTCGAACTATACCGCGATCCTTGACTGGGACCTTGCCCACCGGGTAAAAGGCGAGCCGATCAGCGAGTACGCGATGGCGCTCTCGAAGATGACCGCCGAGATCCTCGTGAACAACGCCCGGATCATAAAACCCCACTCCGAAGAGGCTGCATGGTTCGTGACAAAGGCGCTTGTCAGCAGCGGCGTTGCGATGAGCATCGCCGGTTCTTCCCGCCCGGGGAGCGGGGGAGAGCACAAGTTCTCCCATGCCCTCGACCGGCTCGCGCCGGGAAAAGCCCTGCACGGGGAGAGCTGCGGGATTGGCACGATTATCTCGATGTATCTCCATGGCGGGGACTGGCGGGGGATCCGGTCTTCGCTTAAGACGATTGGCGCCCCGACAACGCCCGCGGATGTCGGGATCGATGACGGGGTTGCCGTACAGGCGCTCCTGATGGCAAAGACTATCCGTCCGGAACGCTTCACGATATTTGATATGGGCATTACCGAAGAGTCCGCAAAGAACCTCATCCGGATGCTGTACCAGGAGTGATCCCATGACGGAAGGCAAGACCAAGGTAACGCTGATCGGATCGGTGTATGCACGGCAGGGGCTGGAGTTCATTTACGAGGGGGATGTGCCCGCCTGCGAGACCTGCAAGGTGAAAAAAGCCTGCCACAACCTCGTGAAGGGGCGCAAGTACCGGGTCATGACGATACGGACGACCAGGCACGACTGCCCGGTCCACTTTGACGGCGCATTTGCCGTCGAAGTTGCGGAAGCCCCGTCGTCGGCACTGATCAGCGCCGAGATGGCGATCGTCAACTCGAAGATCCGGTTCGAGGTCTCCTGCAACAAGAGCGACTGCAAGAGCTACGATCTCTGCCACCCGGACGGGATTGTCGAAGGGGAGAAGTACATTGTTGCGGATGTCCTCGGGAACGCCCCGGATATCTGCGAGAAAGGCCGGACCCTGAAACTGGTCGAACTGAAGAACGTTTAGACTGTTCTCATTTTCCGCCGGGTATTTTTCCCCGGGGATTTCCCCGGTCCCCGTATTTTAAGGTCAGGTTTTTCCCGGACGGTTTTTGAAACGTCGGTTCTTGTTTCACCGGGGGAGCCGTGAAACATTGGACGATATCCGGTTTTTGATGCGCGAAAAATCGTACACTCCTGCTGCCTGCAAGAGAATATTGTAAAAAATGAAAAATAAAAAAGATCCCGGTTCCTTCCGGCTCAGCGGATCATCAATTTCGTCGCTGTCTTCCGTACAGGACTGCAAGCAGGGCAATACCGGCTGCTGCAACGGGGACGATGGGGGAGAGCGGCGAAGCCGGGGATTCTTCAGCTGCCGTTGTGGGCACCGTCGTCTTCATTGACGTATGTGTCAGCGTGGGCGGGTTCGTGACCGCGATTGTGGTATCGGTCACCGTCACGGTCTTGGGTACTGCAAGCCGGACATTGTCGATATATCCCTGCGCATAGTGGCCGGGCGCCGAATAATCGCCGATGGTCCCGATAACGATGTATTTCATCCCGCGGAGGGGTTCTTTTAAGTCGATGTAATAGCCCCAGAGGTTGGCAATCGCGGTCTTATCGATGACCCGCATGGTAAGCGTGGTCTCCTTGTCGTCATATTCGAGCGTGACGTGATAGGTATGGTTATTCTCAAAATTCACGGTCGGCGCACCGGTCTTTTCCCCGTAGGAGTTCTGCTGGCTGCTCACTTCGGTGAGCCGGTTGCTTGGCGTCACCGCACGGATCCACATGAGTTTCCCGTATTTCGCGTTCGTGAACTCGGTCAAGGCAATCGTTCCCTTGGTCCGGTCCATCTCCTGCGTTGCAAACCCGAGCCGGAACGCAGTGTCCTGCTCGGTATTGGTCGGGGTCAGGTCATAATCGATGGTGAAGGATCCGCCGTTATAATTCGGTACCTGGACATAGGCCTTTCCGGCATTTCCCGGTTCGATGGAATAGTAGTAGACCCCTTTGTCGGGCACCCAGTAATAGGACTTGGGGCTGTTCGTGATCCACCCGGGATCGGTGGTAAATGTTGCCTGGTACAAAACCTCTTCCTGCGTTGTCGTGGCAGCGGCTACCGGCGGGAATAAAACTGCCAGCATGCCGGTCAGGATAAGGATCGTCGTAAGTACTGCTTTCTGCATGGATACCGCTCCATTGAGTTGTACAGGTTAATCCCATCCCGGTTCATAATCATTCTGGTCGTTGAACCTGCGGGTTACATGCCTGAGGTTCAGGATTACATTTATCTTGAAAAATAGGGTAATATGATAGACAGGATTTTCCTCGCGATAGTAGTCTAGCGGCAGGACAGGAGCTTCCCAAGCTTCTAACCCGGGTTCGATCCCCGGCTATCGCATTTGGATGGAGACCGAACCTGATCGCTGCGCGATACGGATCATTGCAGAGAACAGAAAAGGGGTACTCCGGGATATTGCCGCCGTCGTTGCCGAACATAATGCCAACATCCTGATGATCAACCAGGAGGTCTTCGACACCGGTCCCTACACGGGAAACGCGGAACTCTATTTTGAATACGAGCCTGACCCGGCCGACGATCTTGACCGGCTGGAGCAGGACCTGAGCGATATTCCGTCCGTCCGCGAGGTGAAGGCCTACCAGCCGTTCGGCAACATCTTCGGGTCACGCGTGATCATCATCGGCGGCGGGGCGCAGGTAGCCCAGGTTGCGCTTGGCGCCGTCAACGAAGCGGACCGGCATAACATCCGGGGGGAGCGGATCTCGGTGGATACCATCCCGCTCGTGGGCGAACGCTCGCTTGCGCACGCCGTCGATGCCGTCAGCAGGCTTCCCCGTGCCTCGATCCTTGTCCTTGCCGGGTCGATCATGGGCGGGGAGATCAGTAAAGCGGTCGAACGCGTCAAAGAGGCCGGGATACCGGTGATCGCGCTCAAGATGGCCGGAAGCGTTCCGGAACACGCCGATCTTGTCGTCACCGACCCCATCCAGGCCGGCGTTTTTGCCGTCATGCACGTCAGCAGCAAGGCGGTCTTCGATATCAACCGGGTCAGGGGACGAGAGTTCTGAATGGATATCATCGATAAAGCAGTCGCTGTCCTCATGCATGACGGGATTGTCATTTACCCGACCGAGACCGTGTACGGGCTTGGAGCCGACGCGTTCTCGGACCATGCAATTGAAAAGGTGTACGAGGCGAAGCAGCGCCCGTTCTCCCAGCCGGTATCGATCGCCGTCTCGTCCTTCGACATGCTGGCGGCAGTCGCCTTTGTTGAACCCGGTATAGAAGAGTTCCTCCAGGCATTTCTACCCGGCCCGGTTACGGTCGTGCTGAGGGCAAAACACTCCGTCCCCGACATCCTGACAGGGGGGACCGGTCTTATCGGCGTGCGCATCCCGTCCCACCCGGTCGCACTCTCGTTAATCGAACGGTTCGATTCCCCGATCACGGCGACGAGCGCCAACCTTCATGGCGCAAAAGACCCTGCGACTCCCGATGAATGCACCGTCCCCCGGGACCTCCTCATCGATAGCGGACGGCTTCCCGGGACCCCGAGCACGGTCGTCGACATGACAACCCGGACAATCCTCCGGCGCGGGGCGCGGGCGGACCAGATCGAACAGTACCTCTCCCGGCTGCAATCATGAACGCACAGGCAATCCGTCTCAGGGACTTTATCGTCGATGCCGACGGCTGGATCTACGCGGTTTCCACGTACGATAATGCGGAACGCGCCGGCTGCGTCCTGCGCTACGTCCCCGATCCCAAAGGCGGGCGGGTCAACCCGCAGGGGATACGGTACCGGAAGATGGAGTTCGATGAGGCGTACGCGTTCATCGCAAAGCACAAGCCGGGGTATTCGGGAACCGTCCAGCGGATCCCGGTTGCAGATATCCGGCAGGTGCTCAAGCCGGAGCTCCGGATGCCGGCAGTTGCCGCCTCCCACCCAAGAGTCCGGGAACTCCGGTCGATCCTGAACGTGCCCGATGGGTTCATCGGCTGCACCGGGTCGATCCTCTGCGGGCTCGACAACGAGACATCCGACATCGATCTCGTCGTGTACGGGGCCGAATGGTTCCGTGCGCAGAGGACGCTGAAGGATGCGATCAGGAACGGCAGGATCGACGATCTCTCCGAAGAGATGTGGGAGCGGGTATACGAGAAGCGCCAGCCGGAGATCCCGTTTGGCGACTTCGTCCTCCATGAGCGGCGGAAATGGAACCGGGGGCAGATAGGCGGGACTTACTTCGACCTGCTCTACACCCGGGCGTACGAGGATATCGGCAGGATCGCGATAACCAAGGGCGGAGTCCTGGGAAAGATGACGATTACGGCGAAAGTCACCGACGCCTCGTTTGCGTTCGACAATCCTGCCGTCTATTTGGTCGACCATGACGAGATTAAAAAAGTGCTCTCCTTCACCCACACCTACAGCGGGCAGGCACTCACCGGCGAAACCATTGAAGCGTGCGGGGTTGCGGAGCAGCACGGCAGCGAGCGCTGGCTCATTGTCGGCACGACCCGGATTGCAAAAGGGGAATATATCGTCTCAAGGACGCTTCTTGACCAGTGATCCGGCATACGATCACAGGAGCTCGGACAACCGGTGGCCGCCGGAGTTCTCGCACTGTTCTTTATAGGAGCACCGGCCGCAGGGTGCATTGAGCGGGCGTTCCGGCACGTCGCCGTCATGGATTGCGCGGATGTTCCGGAGCACGGTCACGAGCATACGCCGGTCCCGTGGCTGGACCTCGTGAAATCGTGAAACGCCGTCCGGGAGATACTCGATCGATCCCCCAAGGCAGGGTTCTTCGGTGATCTCCCCGATGCAGAGCGCAAGGGCCGCGATCCGGAGCCGGTCGGAGCCCGGGATGCCAAACGGCAGGGAGCCACCTGCCCGGACAAGGGAGAACTGGTGATCCGGAAAGACCCGGTCGACCATGCCGACAATCCCCTGCTTCTTCGAGATCACCTTAAGGTCGTGCTCAGTCGCGGGTTTCCATTCGGTTTTCCGGCATGCCGTGATGCAATGCTCAAGGAACTCTTTCTGCGCGGGATCGATGCCCGGGCGGACTGCGAGCACCTCGTCCCAGATGACCGCAGGATCCAGGGGCTTTCCCAGGTGGTACGAGATCTGTTTGCAGACCGCGTACCTGTCGGACTCGGCATACGCCTTCCCTTTCTCGTAATAGTACCGGCGCGGGCAGGTATGACAATGTACGAGATCCGATACGGCGATGAGGTTATCCGGCCTATGCAAACAACTCCTCCGTAAGAGACCGTACGACCGCGTTCGGATTATAATTTTTGATTTGTGCGCGAAGGATTCTCCAGCCTTGCTTCCCTGCCGTGAGCGAGATTCCAGCCGGATTTCCCCGTATTTTCAAAGGCCGGTTTTCACAAACCATTTCATTACCATTACTCCCTACAGTACTATATGGCAGCACAGGAAATTGCCGTCAATGTCCCGCAGGGACTCGATCCCGTCTACAGCAACATGATCCAGATCGCGTACAAGGATGACGAGTTCACCTTCGTCTTCCTCCACCAGATCCCTTCCATCAACCAGGCCCGGGCAAAAGCAATCGTCTCGATCACCCCGACGCATGCCAAGAACCTGCTCGCCGTGCTCACAAAGACCGTGAACGACTATGAGGCGAAGTTCGGGAAGATCAATGCTCCCGCAGAGAAACAGGGCGAAGGCAGTGTCACGGCCCTGCGCGGGTACTCGTAAACCCGATAATTTATTATGATACGGGTCGATATTGTGAGGCAATGCGCCGCCGTGGCTTAGCGGCATAGCGGCTGATTCGTAATCAGCAGGTCGAGGGTTCAATTCCCTCCGGCGGCTTTTCTGACAGCGTAAATGTCGGATTCAATTTTCCGGATTACTCTGATCTTTAAGTTTCAGGCGCCACCACCTTTTCACCTGAGAAATCCATCATCACAAGGCGCCGGTATCCCATCCCGGTCATTATTCAACCGGATTGATACCAAGAATGCCCTGAACGATCATCAGATATAATACCTATAGGTGCATAGTAGTGTTACTATGCAGGCAGCGACTTCAATCTACATCCGGGAGGATCTCAAAACGCAATTAAACTCCTTAAAACGCCATCCCAGAGAATCGTACAACGATGTCATTGAGCGCCTGGTAACTCTTGCAGTCGATGATGAACCACTGAGTGACGAGACAATGCGGGGACTTGAAGAATCACTCAGTGAGATCCGTCAGGGAAACCTGATCCCGGAAAAGGAGATCATGAAGAAGTATGGTGTTAAATGAGCCCATACCAGGTAAAATATACCCCTCGTGCAGATCGCGATCTCGAAAAAC
Organism: uncultured Methanoregula sp.; assembly: GCA_964574125.1. GTDB lineage: Archaea > Halobacteriota > Methanomicrobia > Methanomicrobiales > Methanospirillaceae > MVRE01. The sequence goes on along the minus strand of CAZNLI010000002.1, from coordinate 73,169 downwards.
TTGCTCCTGAAACCGCCCGACAGGTCATCCGGAAAATTCATGAAATCCAGGAAGATCCCTACCGCTATGTCAAAAAAATCAAGGCGTCAAATCCAAGGCACCCGATATATTCGGTGAGAATCCGCCGGGGCATGAGGGCTTTCATCTCAATCCATGATGATGTTTTGATCATCCACGTTCTTGAAGTGGAGAACCGGAAAACTGCGTACCGGGATTTTTAAAAAAATCCCGGCCTGATACCCCGTTCTCCTTTACAATAGTTCCTGCAATGCCGTCAACTCTTCTTTGAACATATCCGGGAATGCCTGATACCCCGCGGGTGTATTCTGCCTGTTCGTTTATCGGTTGAATTTAATTCTTTTAAACTTTTTCAGAACAGGATTCCTTCTTAAGTGTCCGGGTCCTGGACTGCCCCCATCATACCATCACCAGTCACGGTCATCTCCATTGTTGTCCTGTCCCCCTGTTCCCGGGATCATTCCCTTGCGACCCTATAACGACGGTAAAACCCTGACCATGATTGGAACTGACGTGATCCAGAGCAGATACGCCGCCATAAGGCTCTGCACGAAACTGAACAGGTTCATCAGGAAGTACAGGACAAGGAGAAAGAGGAGCGTCGAAAGGAGATAAAAATTAGGAATATCACAGATATAAGAGGGAAAATGAGGATGCAGACGGACACCAAAGACCTCATCGATGAGCGAAAGAAGCAGCAATTACATGCGGATATGCTGGCGGATCGTGCCGAGGATGATTATCTTCCTCTCGAATCCCTCTCCGCAGTTCAGGCCATCAAGAAGGAAATTGACGACGATAAAGTGGTTAAAGCCCGAAAAAAGGGCCGGCTTGCAGATGATATGAAGCACATTGAAGAAGAGGGTAAATTTGTTCCCCTTTCGGAAATTAAAGATTAATCTCACCGTTGGTCTGAAGAATACATTTATCCAGATATACACGCATATACATCAGCATATGCCGCAGATTACCTCAGTCAGGATGCGAACAGACACCAAGGCGCTTCTTGACGATCTGAAACTGAATCCACGTGAGACTTACGATGATGTTGTCCGCCGTTTGGCTGAAGCCGCGTATGATGATGAGCCAATGACACCGGAAGAGATCGAAGCGATGGAGGAAGGGATCGCTGATCTCAAAGCAGGCCGTGTCCGTTCACTCCGGGAGGTAATGAAAGATCTCGGGGATGACAACGTGATCGCGTCAAGGACATCGTGATTGCGTGTATCAGATCAGGCTATCACAAAAGGCAGAGAAAGACCTTGCGAAGATCCCTCAAAAGGACCGTATCCACATTGAATTAAAGTTAGAGGAGTTTGCCGCCCATCCGGAGATCCGGCACGATGTTGTAAAGATCAGGGACAGCCCGAAGGTTGCACCACGGTACCGGATCAGGATCGGGGAATACCGGGCGACGTTTTTTATCTGGCACGATATGCTTCTTATCGAAATAATCACCATCGGGAAAAAGGAGAATTTCGAATATTGAACCATTTTCTGAATAATTTATCCCTGACTTCCAGTACTTTCACTTATAAATCCGCAAAAATACTAAGTCTACGTCGCCGGCAGGAGCCGGATCATGACGAGAACGGAAACTAACCAGAGCAGGTAGGCCCCGGCAAGGCTCTGCAGGAAACTGAACCGGCTCATCAGGAAGTACAGGACGATAAGGAAGAGAAGCGTCGGAATGGCAAACCAGAACGATCCGAGCACGAGCTGCTGCGTCGTTTCACGGCCGGCCTCGGAGTACGTGAAGAGGAACGCAAGCGTCGTCGTAATCGGGGCTGCGGCAAGAATCCCGCCGTACTTCGGGTCCACCTGCTGGGCAAGCAGGGTCACCCCGACAATGATGGTGCCTGCTGCGAGGAACTTGAGCGCGGTATACAGGATATCCATGGCTGGTACAGTTATGGGCTTTCCCCGGTCTTAACCGCCTCCCATGAAAACCCGGTTGGCCGAAAATCCATGAAAGCCACGTACAAAAACGTATCAGCCGGAAGATCCCACAACTGACAGACGATGGATAACCGATCCGGGCCTTACCGCCTTTCCGCCGGTGAAGAGAAGCGGTCAGCAGATTTTTTTAAAAACAGCCGCATCCCCCCGGCGGTTGACGGCGCCATCATCGAATACATCGCAAAAAAGACCGGGAAATCCTGGAACGATCCGGTCGTACTCGAACGGCTGCGGAGGGCGATCGTCGCCCAGAAAGCCGGTTACTGGAAGTCTGATAGGAAGCGAAAGCCCGCCTACACGAAAGGCTATTCCGTGCTCGGGTACCTCGCCTACCATTTCCCGGTCTACTTCATGCAGACGGAATACATCCTGCAGGACCTTGCAGGTGCCGGTCTCCTGAAACCGGAGATCGTCATTCTCGATGTCGGGACCGGCCCCGGTGTCGTCCCGCTCGCGGTTGCCGACTTTTTCTCAAGGCTCGATCATGCCTCTGCGTCGGTCTTTTCCATCGAACGATCGGAAGAGAACATCGAGGCGTTCAGGTTCCTCCGGCAGGCGGTTTTCCCGGTCAAGGGAAACACGACGCTTCATACCCCGGTGCAGGCAGATATCCGGGAGATCGACGACCGGAAGATCCCCGGTCCGGTCGATCTCCTCGTCTTTTCGAACGTTGTCAACGAACTGGAGACCGCAACGATCGATGATGCGGTGGATCTGGTGATGCAGTTCTCCGGCCATGTCAGGCAGGACGGTACGATCCTGATCGTCGAACCGGCGGAGGAGGTGACTGCGACCCGGCTGCGGGTTCTTACCCGGGCCTTGCAGGACCGGGGGCTCACCGTCCACAGCCCCTGCCCGGTCATCCGGGCCACGCGGTGCGATCCTTCGCGCTGCTGGAGCTTCATGACCCGGCCGACAATCTACCCGACCCGGCTCATGGAGACGCTTGCGGCATGCGACGAAGCGTACCGGTACCTCAACACGGACATCAAGTACGCGTACGCGATCCTCCGGAAGGACGGAACGACACGGCAGGACGTTCTGGTTCCGCCTCAAGCTAAGGTTGCCCGGCTCTCGAAACTTCACCAGCACATCAACCGGTCCATCAACGTTGTCGCCGCAAAGATGTCGCAGGATCTCGGGGACAGAAAGACCCATGTCTTTAAAATCTGCGATGGGACTGCGGCAAAACCGGCGTACGTGGTACTGCCGGAGTACTACAGGACTGCATCAAACGACCTGATCATGAAAGAGCCGTATGGAGGGATCCTTGAATTCCGGCAGGTCATCGTCCGGTACAACCGGCAGCATGATGCATATAACCTGCTGGCCAACAGGAATACAGGGATTCTCCGGTATGGCGAGACCGCAGGATCGCCGGAAGGTCCGGATGCCGCCAAACCCGCCGGCACCCGGAAACGTGGTTAATACCCGAAGAATTTTCACCTGAAATGACCAAACAGTTCACGCAACAACCGGGCGTAATGAAACGTCTTTCCCGTCTCCTATGAAACTTTCTTCGGGCTGTGTCCTGTGCTACAAAGGCGCAAAGATGGTTCTCTTTGTTACGGGACGGTGCCACCGCTCATGCTGGTACTGCCCCCTCTCTTCGATGCGGAAAGGCAAGGACGTTGTCTACGCAAACGAGCACCGGATCGGGAAGCCGGAAGAGATTGTAAAAGTCGCAGAATCGATGAGCGCGGAAGGGACCGGGATTACCGGCGGCGAACCTCTCATGGTGCTGGATCGCGTCATTGAGTATTGCCGGCTCTTGAAGGACCGTTTCGGGAAAGGCCACCAGATCCACCTGTACACGGCAAAGGCACCGTCCGATGAGGAACTCCTGCGCCTTACGGGCCTTGTCGATGAGATCCGGATCCACCCTCCGCACGAGTCCTGGGACGATATCGAATCCTCGGAATACCTTGCGGCGGCAAAGCGTGCGAAAGCACTCGGGTTCGAGACCGGGTTCGAGGTGCCGGCGCTTCCCGGGCTGGATCGCCTTGCGGCAGCGCTCCCGTACCTCGACTTCCTCAACATCAATGAACTGGAATGGGGCGAGACCAACGCCGATGCGATGCGGGACCGGGGGTATGTCCTTGCCGACGACGTCCATAACGCCGTTCTTGGTGCGCGGGAATGGGCTGAACCGCTCCTCTCCGATCCGAAGGTCCACTGGTGCTCCTCGTCGTTCAAGGATTCGGTCCAGTTGCGGGAACGGTTAAAAAGAATCGCGAAGAACACGGCGCGGCCTTTCGACGAGATTACAGATGACGGCACCATCGTCTACGGAGTGTGGGAACCGTCCGAAGGCGACCGCGAGGCGTGCAGGAGATCCTGCGTCGCGGAGTTCGGAGAGGGGGAATTTGCAGACCTTGGCGACCGGATCGAGACCGCATGGTGGCTCCTTGCCGATGCCAGGGACCGCCTCCCCGGGAAAAAATATGTCGTCGAACGCTACCCCGATGGCGGGATCGTTGTCGAGGTGACGCCGCTGTGATCCGGGAACGTCTGCTCGAACCGGCCTATGAGCGGTTTTTAAAGGTCCAGTGCCGGCACATCCCGCGCCACATCGCCATCATCCAGGACGGGAACCGGAGGTACGCAAAAGCGCTGGGCATCGACAAGGCATCCGGTCACCGGGCCGGTGCAGACAAGACTGAGGAGATGCTCGACTGGGCGCACGATCTCGGGATCCGGCATATCACCCTCTACTCCTTCTCGACAGAAAATTTCCGGCGGGACAAGCAGGAAGTCGATAACCTTTTCCAGTTGTTCAAGGAACGGTTCCTCTCCGTCATCAGCGATGAACGGGTGCACCGGTACCGGATCCGCGTCCAGATGGTCGGGGATATCTCGCTCTTACCCGAAGATCTCCAAAAAACGATCCGGGATGCGGAGGAGGCGACAAAAGACTACGACGGGTTTACCCTGAATGTCGCAATCGCGTACGGCGGGAGAAACGAGATCGTGCTCGCCACCCGCGATATCCTCGCTTCTGTAAAAGACGGTTCGCTTTCCCCTTCCGAGATCGATGTCCCTATGGTCGAACGGTACCTGCATGACCGCAAGGGTATCCCACCTGTCGATCTCATCATCCGGACCGGGAACGAGTGCCGCACCTCGAACTTCCTGCCATGGCTTGCAAACGGGCATGAGTCCTGCGTGTACTTCTGTGCGCCGTACTGGCCGCTTTTCAGGAAGATCGATCTCCTGCGGGCGATCCGCGTGTACGACCAGAGGATACAGTCCCGTTCCTGAAACGGCATTCCGTAACCCCCGGTTCACCTTCACCCCCCGCACCGCTGCCTCTATATCTCCATGACTTGAATAGAAGATTAGAGAACATGACTTCCGATTCTACCGGGGGCGTAAAGTGGCGCCGGGCAACAGTCCTTATCCGCAGCGATATTTTTACCCTTGCGGAGGAGCAGGGAATCGACATCAGCAGCGAGTGCAACCGTGCGCTTGCCGGAAGACTTGGGATCGAATATACCCAGCAGAAGAACCCGGAGAAGGCGTATGAAAGCCCGGTCATCATTGCAAAAGAGGGGGCAGGAAGAACCGGATCCAAAACCGGGGGGGCGGGAAGATCCCAAAACCCGGTCCTGAACGCGGAGGACCCGGCAACCCCCGCCCGGATCCTGAAAATCAGGAAGGAGCCCGCGCCAAAGGTGAAGCCGGTCCCCGCCCCGGTTCCTGGTGAAGAGCAAAGTGTGCAGGTAAAAACAACCGGTCCGGAACCTGAACCAGCCGTGCCGGTCCCTGCGGCAGGCCATAAGGCCGGAGGGAGATCCCAGAAGAAATCCCCGCAGAAGGTGGGAAAGGACAACCTGATCCGGCAGTTTGTCGCAGAACGGATCGCAAGAACCAGCGACGGGGAATCGGACCGGATTGCAAAGGACGAACTCTACCAGCTCTTCTCCCGCTGGTGGAAGGCAAACGCAGGCAGGCAGGGGACGGTTCCTGACAAGAGGGTGTTTTCCGTCTTCCTGAAGAACCGGCTCGTTATGGACGAGAGCGTTGCTGACGGCATCCAGTACTGGAACAACGTGAGACTGCGGTAGCCCGGGGTCATGTCCCGAACCTCCTGACCCGGGATTGGTAATCGCGCAGGATCCGGAGGAAATCCACGTTCCGGAAATATTTCCAGTTCACGTCCGAAAAGAAGATCTCGGAATATACCGACTGCCAGATCAAAAAGTCCGTCAGGTGATCGCCCCCGCTTTTCACCACAATATCCGGGGCGTACTTGAAGGTTAAATAGGATTCCAGCAGGTTTTCATCGACCTGCCCCGGCGCAACACCATCCTCTGCCATCTTCCGGATACATGCCGTGATCTCCTCCCGCCCGCTCTTGCCGATGGCAACAACGACCGGAAGGCCGGTGCCGATCTGCTCCTCCTTGTCACGGTAATGGAGGTACAGGCAGGCTACCGCGCCGATTGCCCGGATGGCCGGCAGGCAGCGCTCCATCTCTCCGGGGTTCCGGGTGCTGATGTGAAACGTGAGCCCTTTCACGGCATTTTCCCCCGAAGGGTTCTTCCTTGTCACCTCGGAAGAGATCTCCGCGCACCACCGGGTGACCGCGAGCAGTTTCTCCGGGGCTTCAGCCATGTCCCGCCCGTTTATCATGAAACAGATGTGCGCAGGCAGCATGGCAATCTGCCGGCGGAGCAGCTGTTCATAGAGCCAGTAGATCATGTACTGGTACCTGATTACCCGCCGATCCTAGATAGTCTTTTTATTCCATTGGAAATCTGGTATATCCGGACATGACGATAAACCGTAACAGGTACAGAAACGATCCGGGAGTTTTAGGCAAGCCGAAAAATTATTTATTTAGGGATTCCTAAATATCCGGCCGATGACATCCGAGCAGCTGGAAGAGTACCTTGAAGCGATCTATGACATCGGCGAAAAGGACGGGACGGCAAAGACATCCTCCATCGCCCGGTGCCTGAAGGTTTCACCGGCAAGCGTTACCGAGGCGCTCCAGAACCTGTCGGAGAAAGGGTACGTGAACTATGAACCGTACCGGGGCGCTACCCTGACGGACCGGGGGCGGGAGAAAGCCGAGGGCATCAAGCGCCGCCACCGGCTTCTCGAAGTGTTCCTCTCGGATGTGCTGAAGATCAACGGTGAGAATGTGCATGACGAGGCATGCAGGATGGAACACACGATCTCGGACGAGACCGCGTGTGCGCTCTGCAAGATGCTCCATGCCCCGTCCCGCTGCCCTCACGGGAGCCCCATCCTGCCCTGCAACAAGGAGGTGCCCGATTGTACCGGCTGCCTCACCGGCAAGGAGGAGCCATCCGAACGGCGGGAAGAACCGATCGTGCCGGTCTCGGACCTTGAACCGGGGCAGGGCGGCACTATCGCGTTCATCCGGGGCGACCAGAAGGTCGTGAAGCGCCTCTCCGATCTCGGCCTCACCATCAGGACGGCGGTCTCCCTTGTACGCAAGACCCCGATGGACGGCCCGGTCGAGATCGCGGTCCGAAGGACAAAACTTGCCATCGACCGCGCGATTGCAGACAACATCTTCATCTCCCCGGAACCGGTGAAGACCTGATGGCAGAGCCGAAGCGGCACCGGTGGGTCCAGGATCTTTTTACCGGGGCTCTTGATGGAACGGAGGGAGAGCCCGTGGATTTCACCGTTGCCCTCGCCGGCAACGCCAATGTCGGGAAGAGCGCAACGATCAATCAGCTGACAGGAGCCGGGCAGCCGACCGGGAACTGGCCGGGAAAGACCGTGGAATGCGCGGGGGGAGTTCTCCTGCACAATGGGTACCGGATCCGGATCACTGACCTGCCCGGGATCTACTCGCTTACGACCTTCTCGGCCGAAGAACGGGTCTCCCGGGAGTTCATCCTGAAAAACCGGCCGGATGTTGTCGTCAACATCCTCGATGCCTCCGCGCTTGAGCGCAACCTCTTCTTCACACTCCAGCTCCTCGAACTGCGCGTTCCGGTCGTCATCGCGCTGAACCAGACCGATCTTGCGGCGGAGAAAGGGATCCGGATCGATCCGGAGAAGCTCTCTGATCTGCTGGGGGTCCCGGTCATCCCGACTGTCGCCATCCACGGGAAGGGGATTACCGAGCTCTCCGATGCCATCGTTGCGCTCGCAAAAGAGAAGACACTTCCCCATCTCATCACCTACGGAAAGGAGGTCGAAGACCGGATCGGGAAACTGGCTGCACTCCTCCCGGAAGATGTGCGGCCGGAAAGGCGCCGCCCGGTTGCAATCCGGCTCCTTGAAGGCGATCCCGATGCGCCTCTGCTTACCAGGGAGAAAGGTGACCCGGCGGCTGCCGCTGCACGCCAGTTCAGCGCCGAACTCGAGAAGATGCACGGGGAACCGGCCGGGATCGTCCTCTCCGGGGAACGGTACCATGCCGCCGAACGCATCGCCCGCAGTGTCATGGACATCCATCCCGCATCGGCCGGCGACATCTCCCTCTCGGACAGGATCGACCGGCTCACGCTCCACCCGGTCACCGGGTATATCCTTGTCTTTCTCGTGATCGGCGGCCTCCTTGTCTGGACATTCGTTGTCGGTGCGGCGATCTCGGGGTTTCTCACCGATCTTCTTTCCAGGATCGCCCCGGCCCCCCCGTTTGTCGCCGGATCCCCAGGCGAGATCCTCGCAAATGGCGCATGGACCGGGCTTGTTGCCGCCATAACCCTGATCATCCCGTACGTGCTCCCGTTCTACCTCTTCCTCTCGGCAATCGAGGACTCGGGCTACCTCACCAGGATCTCGGTGATGCTCGACCGCATGATGCACCGGCTCGGCCTGCACGGCAAGGCGATCATCCCGCTCATCCTCGGTTTTGGCTGCACGGTACCGGCCTGCCTCTCGTGCCGGATCCTCGAATCCGGCCGTCAGAGGCTCACTGCCGCGTTCCTGACAACCCTCATCCCCTGCTCGGCAAGGACAATCGTTATCCTCAGTGTTGTCGCAGCCTTTGTCAGCATCTGGTGGGCGCTTGCCCTCTACGCCTTCGATATCCTGCTCATCATCGTGGTCGGGAGGATCGCATACAAAGCAATCCCGGGCGAACCCGTCGGTCTCATCATGGAGATGCCGGATTATCATGTCCCGTCGCCAAAGGTCGTGCTTACGCAGACCTGGGCGCGGACAAGTTCCCTTCTTTGGATCGTGCTCCCCGCGTATATCATTGGAGGGGTTGCGATCAGCGGGGCATACAGCGCCGGGCTGCTCGACCCGATCAACGCGGCGCTCTCGCCAATAACCGTGCTCCTGCTCGGGCTCCCGGCCGTAACCGGGGTTGTCTTTGTTTTTGGCATTGTCCGAAAGGAGATCACGATCCTGACGCTTGCAGCCCTGTTCGGGACAATGATCTTTTCCTCGGTCCTCTCCCCGGTGCAGCTGATTGTCTTTGCCCTTGTTGCGATGATTTACACGCCCTGCATCTCGACGATAGGCGTCTTTATTACGGAATTCGGCTGGAAGAAGGCATTTCTCGTAACCGCCGCAGAGACCGGGCTCGCAATTGTCCTTGGTGCAGCTGCGTCCAGGATCCTCTCCCTCTTCCTGTGAGCGGGGAGAGGCGGGCATATCCCCCTTTCCGGGAAATACCGATGACCCGGACTTCCCGGACGGTTTGGACCTCCGGGAAATCCTGCGAGCGGTTCTGAAGGGGAGTTACCGGAGCCCTTATAACCGTCCTTACGAAAGATTGTTCCGGAGAAGATTTCAAAGCGGTATCTCCATGCTCACCTTTGTCGGCCTCGGCCTTTTCGATGCGGACGATATCTCAGTAAAAGGGCTCTCCTGCATAACCGCAGCGGATGCGGTATTTCTCGAAGGATACACCTCACGGCTCATGGGTGCAACCGTGCAGGACCTTGAGCACCGGTACAACCGGCCGGTCCGGGTGCTCTTCCGGGAAGATATCGAACAGCACCCCGATGACGTTCTGGATGCAGCAGCGACGGGAAACGCCGTCCTCCTCATCGCCGGCGACCCGATGGTCTCGACAACCCACATCGATCTCCGGATCCGGGCGGCGGAACGGGGGATTGCAACCGCGATCATCCACGGTGCCTCGATCATGAGTGCCGTCTGCGGCCTTACCGGGCTCCAGAACTACCGGTTCGGGAAGTCCTGTTCGCTCCCGTTCCCGCAGAAGAACTGGGCGCCGGTAACCCCGGTCGAGGTCATCGCAAAGAACCTTGCGCAGAACCTCCATACGCTTGTCTATCTCGACATCCAGAAAGACCGGTTCATGACGGTTCCGGAAGCCGTCGGCCTGCTCGAAGGGCTCGCGGCAAAGACCGGGACAACCATCCCCCTCTATATCGGCGTTGCCCGTGCGGGTTCCGGTGCGCCCGTAGTTGGCGCCGGCCCGGCCGACGCAGTCCGGCGGATCGATTTCGGGTCTCCCCTCCATATCCTCATTGTCCCGGCTGAGCTGCATGACATGGAACATAGGTACCTGGAGTTGTTTGCCGGCCTATGAACGTCAAGAGGCTGGGAGAACTCCTGCGAGAGGAACTGGACGGTACAGGAATCGCGGCTCCTGAGCGGACCGGCATTTTTATGGCTGCCAGCGACAACCTCACGATGTCCCGCGCCTATCTTGCCGACGGGAACGCCTTCTTCTCTTCCGGGGATTTTGTCAATGCCCTCGCGGCATACTGTTACGGCGAGGGGTGGCTCCATTGCGGCGCTTCCTGCGGGCTGGTGTGTATCGCTGCTCCCCGGTGCCTGCCCGGTCAACCGGTGGATCCCCTGCCCCCGGATGCCTTTGCGCGGCTCAGCGAGAAGACACACCGTTACGATCGCCTGCTTGCAACTGCCCGGGACTCGGTCCGGCCGGCGCCAGAGACGGGAACCGCCCTGTATATTGCCGCGGAACGGGTTGGGGTTGTTACCGCGCTCTATGCCCGGCAGGGGAGGAGATACCTTGCCCGGGAAGAACCTGAGAACGCCCTTGCCTGCTTCAGTTACGGGCATGGCTGGCTTGACGCCGGAGTCCGGGCAGGACTGTACACGGTAACCGCCAACCGCGACATCTTTACGATAGGATGAACGATACTCCAGCAGATCCGGAATGCGGAATGCCGTGCAGATAACTAAAAAGAGTATATACTTTGTTCTATAACCTTCCTGAAGACATGCCGGCTTCCGGTTTTCTGGAGAATTGATGGATCCGACACAACGCAAATGGCTCCTGCTCTCGATAGGCTTCTCCGTCGCAGTGCTCGTTGTCGTCCTTGCGTTTACCATCAACGATGAGACCATATCGTCCCTCGAAAAGATTAACCCGGTCTTCCTGCTTGCGGCATTCCTCTTCCATATCTTAACGATGTGTTTCTGGGCATGGCGCATCCAGCTGATGTCCCGCTCTCTCGGGTACCGGATCGGGTTTTTTTACAGCCTGAACCTTGTCTTTGCAAACCTGCTTGCCGCCGCGATCACGCCGGCGCAGGCCGGTGGGGAACCGGTCCGGATCCACGAACTCTACCGGGCTGATGTCCCGCTGGGGGACGCAACCGCGATCGTGATCATGGAGCGGGTGCTCGACGGGATTATTCTCGTGCTGCTCGCCGGGTTTTCCATGGTCATGCTCAACGAGGAATGGAAACGCATCGGCGAGAACTCGGGGACCCTCATGGTCGTAACCCTCGTCTTTGTCATCGGGTGTCTTTTCCTGTTCCTCGTTTTTGCCACCCGGCCGAATCTCCTGAAACGGGCGATGGTATGGGGGGCACGGCTCTTCACCCGGCACTGGGAGGCAGAACGGTTCGCGGTGCTGGAACGCCGGATAGTCTCCGAGGTGGACAACTTCCACAGGGCGTTATGCAGGTTTGCAAGAACTGCAAAAGGCGGACTTTTCCTGGGGTTCATCTTTACGTTGTTTTATTGGATCTCCGAATGCGTCACGGCATCGCTCATCCTGATCGGGCTTGGCCAGCCACCGCTCTTCTTCGAATCCTTTGTGATCAACCTCCTGCTTGCCATCCTGATGATGATGCCGCTCACCCCGGGCAGTTCCGGCATTGCAGAAGTGGGTGCGGCGTCCATGTACAGCCTCTTTCTCCCGTCGGCGATCCTCGGGGTCTTCATCGTCATCTGGAGGACAGTCCTCTATTATTTCAACATCATCTTAGGTCTCATCTCCGGCTTCATCATTGTCCGCCGGGAGTCAAGGGCTGCCGCACGGCAGCAGCACCCTCCCGGATAGGGCCGGGAGCCGGTCCGGCACCCGGTCGACCGTTCCTACCTCAATGCTTATCAGGCTGGAGAGTAATGTCACTCCACTGATGACCGCGGTTCCCTGTCGTGTGAAAGGAGTCTTTGTCGCGCTCAATCCTGCAGGATCGGTGCCGGTTGTCATCCTGAGTGACGAGACGTCCCGGCTGCTCCCGATCTTCATCGGGATCTCGGAAGCGGTCTCGATACAGAATGCAAGAAGCGGGGAGATGCTCCCCCGCCCCTTCACGCATGACCTGTTCATCGATGCATTCCAGAAGTTCGGCATCTCTGTCGCTTCCCTCCAGATCGATGCGATTAATGACGGCGTATACTATGCCCAGATCGTACTTCTGAAAGATCACCAGGAGATCCGGGTCGACTGCCGGCCAAGCGACGGGATCGCGCTTGCCCTGCGGGCAGCGGCACCAATCTCCGTGGAGCAGGAAGTCCTCGATTCTGCCGGGCAGAAGGACGAGGATCTGCCCCCGCTCATCGATTTGGAAACGTTCTATAAGCAGTAGGTAAGAGGGTTATTTCCTCCGTTTTTCAAGCTCCCAAAGGACATCGGCAAGATCGACATCCGCGGCACGCAGCGCCACGAGGAAATGATACAGGAGATCCGCAGATTCCTCCACGGTTCTTATCCGGACACCATTCTTGACCGCAAGGATGAACTCGGTGGATTCCTCGCCAACCTTTTCAAGCACCTTGTCAATCCCCTTGGGATCGGTAAGAAGCCTGCTCGTGTAGGACGATGCGGACGGGTTTTCTGCCCGCTCGCAGATCACCGCCCAGAGGTCGGCAATCACTTTTGGATCAGGTTTTTCGTTCATGCTGCCTCGGGTGCAACCAGCACCTCGCCGACATCATACCCGAAGAACCTCCGGGTGAGGAGCCGGGCCTTCTCGATATTGCAGCCGCCCTTCCCGATCGCGATGCCGAGATCGTTCTTCTTCTTCACAAAGACGTTGATCGGCCCGTTTTCCGCAGGCCGTTCGATACCGGAGACATCGGCGGGCTTGAAGATGTTGGTGACAAAGGATTCCGGCGTTTCCGCGTACTCCACCATCTCGATCCGTTTGCCAAGGACATTCTGGAGGCGCCGGATATTCTCGCCTTTCTTGCCGATCGCAAGGCCCATGTCGCCCTGCCGGATCACGTAGATGACCCGTTCGAACCGGTCGTCGATAACGCAATCAAGCGCTGTTGCCTTGGTGAGGATCCTCAACTCCTCAATGTACCTGCGCTCCTTAAAACCGATATTCCGCTCCATTGCCGATCATTCCTATTGTATGCGCTGATTCTGTGGTATTCGATGATTGGGTCCCTGTATATGTGTACCCGCGATCTTCCGGGTACTAACACGTATCAAGGTAAGGAATGATCACGCTTCTTGCCTAAAAAGATTGTGAAAAGAGGTTTTGGTAGTTACTGGATCAGGTACGTGAGAGTGACAGTTGCCGTCACGGTCACGTCGCCGGCTTCAATCGGTGTCGAAACATCGGCGGCCTTTGCGCTGACGGCATAGTTCTCGTACAGGATCGGGGAGTATCCCTGGCTGATCTCGACATTCTTGATACTTCCGAGATGGACCTGGAGCGCTGCTGCAACGGTCTTCGCATCTGCACCGGCGCGTTCAACCGCTTCTTTTAACGCTTCGGTCCGGAGAACCTGCGCCTGTTCGTCGGAGAGCATGAACCGGATGGCGTTTGCCTCGTTTGCACCGTTTGCAACGGCAATATCGATGACCTCGCCGGTCCTGCTTACGTCGTGGAGGGTCACGGTCAGGGTGTTGGTCACCCGGTATGCCACGACCTTCTGGTCGGATACGGTCTTCTCCGCCGACTCATACACCGGGTAAATCGTATACCCGGTTGTCTTGAAAGCATCCTTGGGGATGCCGGCGGCGGTGAGTGCATTCATGACCTGCGTCATGCGGGCGGCATTCTCCTGCTGGGCGACCCTGACATCGGCGTTCTGGGTCTCGATGCCAAGGGAGACCTGTGCACGGTCCGGCGTCCCGATGACGGAACCGGTGCCGGTCGCATGGATCTCGCGGTCTTCCGTGCCAAGAAGGGCAGCGGAAACCGGGGCGGCAAGGAGCATTGCTCCGGCCAGCAGTGCTGCAAAGAGCAGGAACATTCTGGATTTCATAGTAGATCGGATTACTATTGTGAGCAGTTTTTGTTAAATCTACCTTTAACTACAGTTATTTTCGAAGTCATCGGTATGAATTAAAACTCCCGGGAACCGGATCTGAAAGATCTGGTGCAGCAAAATTAGATTAGCCCGTCGCATCCATAATATACCGAACCAGCATGGGAGCAACTATCGTAGAAAAGATCTTTTCCGGCAGGTGCGGGAGCACGATTTCAGCCGGTGATGTTGTGATGGCACCGGTGGATGGCGCGATGATCCATGATATTACCGGACCGCTTGCCATACAGAAGTTCTACGAGATGGGGGGAGACCGTGTCTTTGATCCCCGGCGTATCATCATGCTCTTCGATCACCAGGTCCCGGCGGACTCTATCGAGGCGGCAAAGAACCATGTGTACATGCGGAAATTCGCCGCCGAACAGGACATCCACAACTACGATGTCTGCGAGGGGGTCTGTCACCAGGTCGTGATGGAGAATGGGCATGCGGCGCCGGGTGAGATCATTGTCGGGGCGGATTCCCACACCTGCATGTACGGTGCAGCCGGGGCATTTGCAACCGGCATCGGCTCAACCGACATGGGATTCGTACTCAAGTTCGGCGCCCTCTATTTCCGGGTGCCGGAGAGCATAAAGGCGGAAGTGACCGGCAAATTCCAGCCACGGGTCGGGGCGAAGGACCTGATCCTCTCGATCGCCGCCGATATCGGTGCTGACGGGGCGACGTACAAGGCAATCGAGTTCTGCGGCGATACGATCCGGAACCTTGCCATGCCGGGAAGGATGACCTGCTGCAATATGGCGATCGAGATGGGAGCCAAGGCGGGGATTGTCGCCCCGGACGCCATAACCTGGGAGTACCTGAAGAGCCGGCGGCAGATGAAACCCATCGCTCTCGCAAGCGATCCCGATGCATCCTACAGCGAGCGGCGCAGCTACGATGTCAGGAGACTGGAGCCGCAGGTGGCGACCCCCCACAACGTCGACCAGGGCGTGCCGGTGGGAAAGGTTGCCGGAACACCAGTCAACCAGGTCTTCATCGGGTCATGCACGAACGGCAGGTTCGAGGACTTTGCCGAAGCCGCCGAAGTACTTGGCGACCGGAAGTTTTCGGACAAGGTGCGGGTAATCGTCATCCCCTCTTCGCGGGACGAATACTTGAAGATCCTGCGTGCAGGGCTCATCGAAAAATTCGTGACTGCCGGAGCACTTGTCGAAGCCCCGTCGTGCGGCCCCTGCATGGGCGGCTCGTTCGGCCTGCTTGCACCCGGCGAGGTCTCGCTCTCGACCTCGAACCGGAACTTCCGGGGCCGGCAGGGGAGCACGGAAGCGTTTGTCTACCTCTGTTCCCCGGCGACTGCGGCGGCAAGCGCAGTAGCAGGCGAGATCACCGATCCGAGGGAGGTGTGATCATGCGGGTCTGGAAATTTGGCGACGATATTGATACAGATGCGATCATCCCGGGACGGTTCCTGACCATCTATGACGAGAAGGAACTCGCAAAGCATGCCTTTGAAGGGACACGGGACGATTTTTCGAAACTTGCAAAGGACGGGGACGTGATTGTTGCCGGCAGGAACTTCGGCTGCGGATCGTCCCGTGAGCATGCCCCGCTTGCCCTGAAAGGCGCGGGAGTCCGGTACATTGTAGCGCAGTCGTTTGCCCGGATCTTCTTTCGGAATTCCATCAATGTCGGGCTTTTACCCCTTGTCTGCCCGGACACGGGCGCAATCCGTGACGGGAGTTCCATCGTCGTCATGGAACGCGAAGGAAAGATCGTGGTCGACGGGAAGGAGTACCGGATCGAGCCGGTCCCCGAGTTCATGTATAACATTGTCGAAGCGGCAGGGCTTGTCGGGTATGCAAAACAGTTAAAGGAGGTTTTGGTATGTACAAAATCGCGGCGATAGGCGGGGACGGGATCGGCCCGGAGATCGTGGCCGAAGGAAAAAAGGTCCTTGAGGCGGCCGGGGAACGGTTCAGATTCGACATCGAATGGACGGATTTTGATGTCGGGGCGGACCGGTACCTTGCAACAAAGGAACTCTTAACCGAGGACGACCTTGCAGAACTGAAAAAGTTCAGGGCGATCTACTTTGGCGCAATCGGGGACCCGAGGGTTTCGCCAGGTATCCTCGAAAAGGGGATTTTGCTTGCGCTCCGGTTCCACTTCGATCTCTATGTCAACCTCCGGCCGATCCGGCTTCTCTCCGGTGTAGAGACCCCGCTCGCCGGGAAGAGGCCGGAGGACATCGACTTCGTCGTCGTCCGGGAGAACACCGAGGACTTCTATGTCGGGATCGGCTCCCGGTTCAGGAAGCGCCAGAAGACCGAGCTCTCCGTTGTCCGCGATATCTACAACGTGAAGTTTGGCCTTGATATCGAGAGCGATGCGGAAGAACTTGCCTACCAGATAGGGGTCATCACCCGCGAAGGCGCACGGCGGGTACAGGAATATGCCTTCGATCTCGCCATGAAGCGGCGGAAGAAACTCACTTCCGTCGACAAGGCAAACGTGCTCTCTGACGTGTACGGCCTCTGGCGCGATGTCTTTACCGAGACGGCAAAGCGGTACCCGCAGGTTACAACCGAGTTCAATTTCGTTGACGCCGTCACCATGTGGTTTATCAAGAACCCGGAATGGTTCGATGTCGTTGTCACGCCCAACATGTTCGGCGACATCATCACCGATCTCGGGGCCATGATCCAGGGCGGGCTCGGGCTTGCCCCGGGGGGCAATATCAATCCATCGGGCACCTCAATGTTCGAACCCATCCATGGTTCGGCGCCGAAGTACAAGGGAATGGACGTCGCAAATCCGGTTGCCACTATCTGGGCGGGTTCCCTGCTGCTCGATCACCTCGGCGAGCACAAGGCAGCCGCAGCAGTCGTCTCCGCCATTGAAAAGAGCATTAAAGACGGCGTTGTGACAAAGGATCTCGGCGGCACTGCCGGGACAAGAAAGGCCGGGTCCTATATTGCCGATTGTGTTAAAAAAGGAAAATAGACCTGCTGTTTACGACAGTTCCTTCTTTTTTATCCCAGAACTGATTGTTCCGGGATAATTTTCCGGAATTCCCGGATGATTTCTGCCGGCTTCATTGCATCCCGGTCACAAACATTTTTTCAAGAGAATAAGACCTGTCCTCACAACGAACGGCGGCTCGGTTGTCCCGGTATGAAGGAAGCGGAAGGGGATTCGCTTATTTTCTTACCCTGAATTTTCCCTCCCGGTATTCCGTTGCCGGGCCTGCTGACGACCCCCGGTTCTTCCACGCATCGATGTTCCTGCAGTCATGGTTGAAAGGAAGCCGGTGCTCCCCGCAAAAATACCGGTTGCAGTACTGGCAATGATAGGGGAGGTACACCCTCCTGCCGCAAAGGGCGCAGTCTGCATGGACCGGCGTTTTCTCTTCTCCGGTGAAAATGCTGGAGAAGAACTGTCTGATGGTATGAAGGAAGGACATTCTTTGGCAGGAACGCGGGTTACGATAATTGACAGGTCATTTCGGGGAGGTTTCGGCAACTTCGGAATATTCGCCAGTATCTCTCTTCTTAAAGAGCGACCGGAAGTACCCGAGAGGGGATTGCCGTTCCCTCCGCACTTTCATCTCCCCGTGTTTTGTCCCGTGGGATGTCTTGATCAGGATCTCGGCCTCGTCCATGCCCTCCTCGATCTGCATCCTCTCGGTTACATCGATGAGCGAGCCGACGATTGCAATCGTCTTTCCGTCTTTCTGCACGGGGACTTCGTTCACCTCGACCCATACCCTGCCGCCGTCCATCCTGACCAGTTCGAGTTTATAGGGCGGCTCGCGCCTTCCGGTGGAGCAGGCCCGGATCGTCCGTTCGAGCCCTGCTGCGTTCACCTTGTTGTCGGAGAGAAAATCCGTCCACATCTTCTTCCCGGAACGTGCTTTTATGCCCAGCAGGTCGCGGATCCTCGGGCTGACGTAATCCATCACCTGGTCCGGAGTGTGGGAGTAGTACATCCGGCTGTCGTTCTCGATGACCAGCATGAGTTCCCTGTCCCGCAACCGGATCTCCTTCTCCCGTTTCTTGATTGCCGTCAGGTCCCTGCCGACAGCAACAATTGAGACGACTGCTTCGCTGTCATCGCAAATCGAACGGGCAGACCAGCTGATGCACCGGAGCCCTTTCCTGGTCTGGATCCACTGGTCCACGTAACAGGAGAACGGCGGGCGGAAGAGCTTGACCATCTGGGTTGCAATCACGTCGGCATACTGCCGCTCCGTCACCGGCATGAAGATGCTTCCGGTAAGCTCCTCCCTTGTCTTTCCGACAAAGTCGCAGTACGCGGTATTGACAAACAACAGGTGGCCGTCCGGTGTGAACCGGACGATGAAGTCCTGCTGCTGCTCGACAAGATCCCGGTATCCGTCGCCAGTTGCTTCCATTCAGGCACCCCGCTGACCCGCTGTTACTGCGCTGATGAATCTTCTGAAAAAACAGACCATCAGTGATGATTATAGATCTGTTGTCCCGACTATTAATGTTGCACGATATCGTCGGAACCATGCAGGCAGATCCGGAACGATACTGAAAAATTATATGGTGCTGTCAGGTTGCGCTCGCTTCGAGCCGCTGCTGGCAGTACGGGACTTTCCGGTATGGGTATTCATCGTGTTCCGGTATCGCGACTATGACCGCAGAGCGCTCTCTGCCGAAAAGAACGGATTTCAGTGCGAGAAGCGATACCGTGAAATTTCCCGTGCCGAAGAGATCGATGTTCAGGGCTTTGCCCGACGCCGAGACCTGGGCGAGCCCGGTAACCGCCCCGAGATAGTACTGCCAGTTGTGCACGAGTGCTTCGACCTGGACGCAGACCTTTCCGGCGATTGCACGGGAGAGATCGACACGACGGACGGCATAGCGCACTCCCTGGATATGCAGTTCGATAACCTCATGGGTGACGCCACCAGCATCGTACGCCATGCAGCCTGTCTTCCGGAAGTACCCGGATTTTTTCATCATCCACAACAACCTTCTGTCGCAGTATGCCATTGCCGGGACGGTTATAAGACAGTACGGCGTGCGCAGGGTGAAAGTGATCCTGCCTTAACAGCGGGAATTAACGGCCGGACTCGCGGTCGATGCAGGCATTGATCACGTCTTCCATGAAAGAGAGCGTTCCGGAAATTCCTGCAATTGGCTCCGGAAAGAGCCGGACCCGATCCTTGAGGGGTGGGGTGAGACCGGTAAATGCTGCGGTACCTCGGAGGGATTTTTCAAACGACGATCCGATCACGAGATCCGGCGAATGCTTCCGGATCAGGTCCCGTACATCCGAATAACCGGATGCAGGGACTGACAGAAAATCTGCCTGTCCCGCAGGTTCTCCCCGGTTCCCGATACAGACGATCTCCGCGTCAAGGTACTTCTTCAGTGCAGCAGCGGCGAACGAGGCATATGAACTCCCGGAGAAGATTGCGGCACGGGGCGGATCGAACCTGCGCAGGAACTTGTCGCAGGCACGAACAAGGCGTTCCTCTTCGGAATCGATCTCCGTAAGGACCGGCGCTACATCCGAACCATCAAATGCATCCCCGATCTTCCGGAACGTCTGCCTGACCCCATCAAGCCCGAGTGTTCCGCCAAGGTTTGTACCGATCCCCGATGCGAGGTCCCCGTCGGTCGTTATCGTATATTGCGAACAGGAGGCAAGTTTTCCCAGTTCATCTGAGCAAAGTACCGTCGCAACCGGGACACCGGCTGCGGAGAGGAGCCGTGTGAGCTCGATGACATTTCCCCGGCAGAACGGGTCGAGGCGGCTTACCCCGTCAATGTTGACCCCCGCGGTTCCGGGATCGATTCCCGGCGCAAGGATGGAGAGGGCGTTTTTGTATCCTGCTTCAAAGGACCCGGAAAATCCCGGGCTGTCGACAAGGATGACATCGTACGACGAGAGGATCGCCTTGATATCCTCGCCAAGAATCGCCGGAACACAGCTTGTCACAACTGCAATCCGCATTCCGGATCCCGACAGATCCCGGACAACCTCCAGGAGCCGGTCCTCGGATCCGAAAATAATGTCCTGTTCGACAATGAAGGTGCCGGCAAGCGGCGCATGGAGAAGGGAGGCAGGGTAATAGTAGCACCCGCTCGATCCATGGATCACGACCGTGATTCCCGAAAACCCGGCAAGGCATGTCACCGCCCCCGTCATCGCGCAGGGGACCAGCGGATTTTCACATTCCGGCATTGAGGGCACGCCTCCAGCGGTGGAGCATCCGGCGGACTCCTTCGGTCCCGACCGGCGGGGACGGCGGCATGGGAACCCGGGCACCGTCTTTTCCAACCTTCAGGTCAAGCCGGGCGATGACTTCGGATATTGCCCGGTTCGCGGGGAGATCCGGTGCCGTGAGACTGAACCGGAGCATGGATCCGGCAGTACCGGAGAACCCGTCGAGCAGGGAATCCTGCCGGTCCTTCTCGTCAGAGATGGCAGGAGCGGGATCGATGCCGGCAAGGTCCCCTGTAACCTTCAGGAAGTCAAGGGATCCGGACAGGCCGACGGGAAATGACGGGATGGATGGGATCCGGTACTTCCGGTACAGCAGGTCCCCGACCGGCTGCATCTCATCGTCCCTGAGGATATTGAGGGATGCCTCCCCGAGGCCGGCAAGTTCGTTGATCCCCGTGCAATGCACGAACCGGACGTTGATCGTGAGCCCGAGCAGAGCAAGGAGCCGGGCAACTTCCCGGTAATTCTCCTCCACTTCGTACTCAAGGTTCTTCTCCCCGATGATGTTCACGATATGGGGATCTTTTGGCAGTACGCGCCCGGGCATTGTTCCGGCAATAGCGGTGAGCGCGTTACTAACACCAGTCTGGAACGATCCGCCAAGGAAACCTGCCGTCGGGACCCGGACGACCGGTACCCCCCAGTCCCTGCCGCAGACAGCAGCGACATCATCGCCGATCGTCTCAACAATGCAGGTGGAAAGGACATACACGACAGAGACATCCTGCCGGATCGCGGACCGGATTGCCGCACCAAGTGCATCCTCCCCGCCGAAGATGACCTCCATATCCTGCATTCCCGAGGAGATCAGGTTTAAGGCAGCGACGTGATCGTTATCGAGCCCGGTCGCATGCAGGAGCGAGAAGTTATGGTGGGCGCACCCTGCCGGCCCGTGGATGACCGAGACACTATCACGGACGGAAGTCGTAACCGAGAGGGCGCCGGTCAGCGTACAGCCCCCGGATCTACATGAATTCAAGGGCAAGGGATTCGAGGGCATCGATCTCGAGGGGTGCCGGGATGGTCAGGGAATTGTTCTTCACGACTGCTGCTGCGAGCGCCCGGTACTTCCCTGCCTGGGGGGAATCCGGCGCGAACTCGATCACCGTCTGTTTGTTCA
Source organism: uncultured Methanoregula sp. (assembly GCA_964574125.1). Classification (GTDB taxonomy): domain Archaea; phylum Halobacteriota; class Methanomicrobia; order Methanomicrobiales; family Methanospirillaceae; genus MVRE01. The sequence continues at coordinate 51,412 of CAZNLI010000002.1, read as the reverse complement.
GCTCGGCGAGCTGGACGATTCTGTCCCGGGGGATATACTGGACAAGCGTGCTGTTGACCCTGCGGGCAAACTCGGCGACGAGTTCTTCCTCCCGGGGCATATCCTTGGCATTGCAGATCACCCCGGCGAGACGGCAGGTGCTTTTGACCCGGGAGGAGAGGCGTTTTATCGCCTTGCAGATGTTGTTTGCTGCATAGAGCGACATCAGCTCGCCGGACGTGACAAGGTAGATCTCCTGCGCGTACCCCTCCCGCATGGGCATCGCAAAACCCCCGCAGACCACATCCCCGAGAACGTCGTAGACGATCACATCGCCGGACAATGCCCCGAACTTCTCCAGCAGCTGGAATGTCGCGATGATCCCCCGTCCTGCACACCCGACACCCGGTTCCGGGCCTCCGGCTTCGACACAGCGGATCCCGTGAAACCCGGTATGGACAACATCCTCTTTTTTGAGCTGCGCGTCGCCCCGTTCCCGGACGAGATCCATCACTGTCGGGATAAAATTCCCGTGCATCAGCATCCGGGTGCTGTCGCGTTTGGGATCGCAGCCGATCTGCAGCACGTCGCATCCCTGCAGGGAGAGCGCGGCGGAGAGGTTTGCCGATGTCGTGGACTTCCCGATGCCACCTTTGCCGTACAGGGCGATCTGTTTCATCATGATCCCATTGGCGGGCATTTTATATGAGATCTGCTGATGTTAACCCAAAAAAATTTGTGTTGATACTATCCCTGAAGGGGGTGCCGGCATTCCCGCCTATATTCCCGCCTATTCCGGTCCGCGGAATATCGCAACAAAGAGCATCATAACGGGGATCACTTCAAGCCTCCCGATCCACATCAGGAGGATAAAGATCCACTTGGAGATGACCGGCATCTCGGCGGAGACATACCCGGTGCTCATGCCGCAGGTCGAGAATGCAGAGACCACCTCGAAGAGGACATCGGTGATGGCATACGACGTGATATGGAACTGGAGCACGCAGAGGGTTGCAATAAAGATCGTCGCGACAGAGAGGATGATGACGAGCATGTTCTTGGCAGTCTCGACCTCAGCAGTCACCTGCGGGACCGCCTTTCCCTCGATCCTGAAGGGGATCAGCACCTTTTCGCTGACAAAGGCGCGCTTGAACCACCATAACAGTCCCCGGTACGCCATCGCGACCCGGTTCAGCTTGATGCCACCTGCCGGACTTCCGGTGGCCCCCCCGATGAAGACCAGCATGGTTAGGAAGAGCACGGTAGCACCCGTCCAGATGCCCGGGTTGACGTTCTGGAAACCGGTCGTGGTCAGTGCCGATACCGACATGAAGACCCCCTCCCGCAGGGCTGTAACGATATTCACGCTGTCAAAATAGACAAGGTCGAATGTTATCACCGCTGTGCCCGCTGCAAGGAGCAGGAAGAACAGCCGGACCTGCTCGTCCCCGAAAGAACTCCACCTGCGGTTCGTTTTGATCAGGTAATAGAGCTTGAACGGGAGGGCCCCGGCAATCATGATCGGGATGAGGATCATCTCCAGCTGGATGCTCTGGTAATAGAGGATCCCCTCCGGGTGCAGGGTGAACCCGCCGGTCGAGATCGTCGTCAGGGCGAGGTTGACGGATTCCCAGAGGGAGAGGCCGGTAAAGAGAATCAGCCCGATTGCAAGGAAGGTTAAGAGGGCATAGATCCCGTACAGGGATTTTCCCGCCGTGATCACCCCCCTGATCAGCGGTTCCTCCCGGCTCTCGCTCCGGAGCATCCGGGTCGTAAACAGCCCGGTACTGCTTGCCATCGCAATGGAGAACGCGATGATCCCGATACCGCCGATCCACTGCATGTAGGACCGCCAGAAAAGGAGAGTTGCGGGAATCGCACTCAGGTCCTGCGTCATCGTAAATGCCGTTCCCGTCCAGCCTGCCATCCCTTCGAACAGGGCATCGGTAAAACTCATCTTAAGACCCAGGATGAACGGGATCCCGCTGACAGCGGCGCAGATCAGCCAGAAAAGGGCAACCGAGCACATCGCAGTGGAAAGGTGCTGCCCGTGTCCCGTCTTTGGCAGCCGCGAGAGGACAAGTCCGAGGATGAGGAATATGACCGGGACGGTTGCCATCGGGAGGAGCATCTGCCATTCGGCAAAGAGGATCGCGACGATGAGAGGGACGCAGGTGAGAGGCGCGACAAAGAAAAACGTATCCCCGAGATCGGCAATGACGGTCGACAGGAATCCCACGCGTGTCATTGGAAGACCATCACTCCTGCTCCACCAAGAGTGTTTGATGCCGGATTAAAAAAGAGGTGTTACAGCCCGTTGTGTTTTTAAAACCGGGGTAGTAGCCGATAGGTAATAACCTGCGCATAGATCGTAATCCTGCCTTCTGCATCCGGAAAAAAAGGGGCCCGGTCAGGGGCGCCATGCAGGTTACAGGATAGTCAGTTCCCTGTGCTTTTTTGCGATCTCATCTGCGAGACGGTCCAGCCCCCGGAGGGCGGCTTCATCCGAAAGGCCGCGCACCATCACCGGTTCGAGGACCTCGGCTTTTACATGGTCCAGCATCTTCACAACCGTATCCACAGCCTTTCCTCCCCATCCGTAAGAACCAATCACGGACACAACCCGGGTCTTCGGCCGCAGGAGGTTTGCAAGGTACGTTGCAGAGACGATCAGCGGGTGCGGGCCGAAGAGCACGGTCGGGGTTGCGACAACGACGGTTGCCGCGTCAACGAGCGCCATTGCCAGTTCCCCGGTATCGGTCCGCGAGAGGTTGAATGGCTTTACCGTGATCCCGCGCGAGATGAGCGCCTCCGTTAAGTAATCGACCATCTTTGCCGTGCTGCCATGCATCGAGACATACGGGATGACGACTTCGTTTTTTACGGTATCAGAGGTCCAGTCCGCATAAGCGTCAAGAATAAAGGCGGGGTTCTTGTACACCGGGCCGTGACTGGGCGCAATCATGGCCGGGGAGAGGGTGCGGACCATCTCCACGTACCCCCGGATGCTCCCGCGGAACGGCATCATGATCTCGGCATAATAGCGTTTAGCGGAGATGTACGTGGTCCGTTCATCAGACATGAACACATCGCTTGTGGCGAGATGCGAACCGAAGAGGTCGCAGGGGAAGAGGATCCGGTCTTCCTCAAGGAATGTCAGCTGGGTCTCCGGCCAGTGCGTCCAGGGCGTCAGGAAGAACCGGAGGGTCCGGTCACCAAGGGAGATCGTTTCGCGATCCTTTACGATCTGGAACTTTTCCGGGGGGACATGGAGCAGGGCAATTAAAAGATCCCTGCATTTCTCGTTGGTGACGATCGCCGCATCCGGATAGAATTCGAGGATCATGGGGAGGGATCCCGAGTGATCCTGCTCCGCATGATTGATGACGATGTAGTCGATGCGTTCGATGCCCATGTGGCAGAGGTTACTGATGAGCTCGTACTCCTTCGTGGGATCGACCGTATCGATCAGCGCCGTCTTTTCGCTCCCCCTGATAAGATAGGAATTGTAGCTCGTCCCGTTCGGAAGGGGTATCAGCTCGTCAAAGAGCCGTCTGTCAAAATCGACAGCCCCCACAGAGAAGATATCGTGTGAAATTTCCCGTGCCGGCATGGTCGATTCCTTCAGGCTTTCTGGAAAAGCGTCTTTGCTGCGCCGCAGATCGGGCACTCCCACCCGGCAGGCAGCTGTTCGAATGCAATCCCTGCCGGTATATCCTGGACCGGTTCTCCAACAGACCGATCATAGGTATGACCGCATATCGTGCAGACGTAGTTATCCATAGACAAAACTCCGGATTTCTGTAAACATACCATGAATCAATGGATAATCGTTTCGATAAAGACAGGACGGTGGGACCGGCGGGAGCTGGCGCTTCACCCGGTCTTTTCTCCCGGTCTGGCAATGCCTTCGTCCAAATGATAACGGCTGGCAAAATACGAGAACGACCGGTTCCTCCGGACGGCTTCATCGACCGAGAAAAACTTGAGGATCTCGAACATAAAATCGATCCTTGAGCTGAAACGCGCCGGCATCACCCGGTTGAAATCCTCCTTTGTCATCGTATCGGTTGCGGGAAACGACTGCAGCCTAAGATGGTGGCTTATGCCGGGAGGAAGTCCCGCGAGATACCAGCTCTCAATCTCCATGATGACGATAACGATATCTTTGCCTTCAACTTCGCTGTACCGGTAGTACAGGATCTGCTTCTTGTCCGCAACCGAACGCTCGTTGTCGATATCGGCAACGAAGATATAGTCGTTGTGCATCAGGCGCACACTTTTTAAGAACCGGCTGACCTTCTCCCGCTTGGTACAGGCATAGGGCACGATCTCGACAGAATCGTACCGGCTGATAAAGAACGGTTTTACGATCCTCCCGAAGAACCGGACGTCGTCCTCGCCCTCCACAAGAATAAAGAGCCGTTTTTTCATGATCAGAGACCCAGGAGGTTCTGGACGTAGAGATCCTCAATCCCGACCTCGTTTGCAAGAAACGTCCTGACCTCCTCCTTGTCGGCGGGCCGGGATATGACCGAGAACCCGTCGTTATCCCGCGAGATGAGCAGGATATCCCGGAGATCGGCATGCTTGACAACTTCGGCGGTATGGGTCGTGATCATCAGCTGCCGGTTTAAGGATACCTCTTTCATCATGGCGATGATCCGGGAGACGAGGAACGGGTGAATGTGGCTGACCGGTTCTTCGATGATAACAAAAGGCTTGTTCTCGAAATACAGGATGACGATCAGGGCAAAGATCGTGATGGTCCCGTCAGAGAGCGAGGAGGCAGGCAGGTCCTGCTGTTTTGCGTAGCGTTCGCGAAGCGTAAGGATCAGGGAGACATCCATGAACTTCTGGACGGAAAAATCCTCGATGAACGGCAGCACGTCTTTGATGAGGTTTGCCAGTTTCCGCCGCTTTTCAGGATCTTCGCTGATGAGTTTTATTACAAGGGCAAGGTTGCCTCCGTCCTCCTCCAGTTCGCTCTTCCCGGTTATGACGACACCTTTTCTTGGCAGCTTGGGATCGATGTCATAGATTGCCAGCCGGTCGAAGAATTTTCCTGCATGGGGGAGGGGATAGGCAAACGCGGTCTCCAGGAGGAGGGTTTTCTCCGGGATTGCCCGTTTCCGGAACACTACCGGGAGGATGTCATCGGCCGAGAATGGGCAGGCTTCCGGGAGATCGATTGCAGCCGTAACAAAACCCCCGCTGCTAGTTACGACGATCTTCCCTTCCCCGATAAGGGTGCCTTCCTGCGCAGGATCCTTTGTCCCCGCACGGCAGTCGAACACCTCGCACCGGACCGTGAGCCGGTCGGAGAGGATGGTAAACCCCCGGCCGGGCTCATGGAACTGGAGGGAGAACTCGTAGGTCGAACCCGAGGACCGTGCGGATACGAAACGATCGCTCCCGTGATTGTTGCGGATAATCTCGTACTCAGGATCGGAGATATAATCGACTTTTATTGAAAGCGGGCGCGTAAGCCCGATCCGGGCGTTCCGGAGATATTCCGGGCCGCCCTGCATGGCGATCGCATTGGAGAGCCCGTTTCTCGCGATATCCCGGAGGAACCGGAAGATCGAGATAAAATTGGATTTTCCGGATGCATTCGAACCGATCACCACATTGAGTGAGGAGAGAGTGATATCCATGTCTGAAAAACTCTTGAAATTGGAAGCAGAAATCCTTGTTATCGGCATACCGGTATCCCCGGGTCATCGGTGGGTGCGGTACCTTAAAAAATGTACGGATTATGAAAAAACAAACTGCTTAAACATGGAAACGTTGGGTCACATCACGAGTATCGGGAGGTTGGGGTTCATGATATAGAGATAGTAATTGACAATGAGTAAGACAAGACATCCTATGAAGTACGGCACCAGCGCAACTGCTGCTGGAATCGAGACGTGGACTGCGAGAAAAATGGTTGAAAGAAAGATTGCAATCAGCATGATCATGATCAACAGCGCAAGGAACGGGGACTGTAACCCGAAAAATGCATAGAACCAGAGGAAACTTAGAGCAAGCCCGAAGAGGAAAAGATAGAGCGCAGTTTTCGTATCTTCACGCAGCGAGGGATCCGAACTCCACAGGAAATATAATGCGATCGAGAGCAGGAAGGCTCCGAACAGTCCAAGGGGGATGAATACAGGATCCGGGGGGATGAATTCCGGTTTTTTAAGGGCTGCGTACCAGAACGGGATCATGGGAAGGGTATATAACGCTCCCGCAAAAGCAACGCCATAACAGAGCGAAAACGACAACACAAGCCGGTAAAAATTGTTCATTACCATGAAAAATCCCTCTACCTACGTACTCAGGAATACAATAATAAATTTTTATGGATTATTCTGGTTAACCTGTTAATGGTTATTTTCAGGAAATCTTATTATTTGCTCCTATTATTTTTTCTGATATCCAAGCAGATTCCGACGATAATCCCGGAACCGGAGCGGATTATTTAAAAAGGTTATGTTGCATTCCTGATAATGAACTTCCGGATTGTGGTGCTGTTCTGCTTGTCAATGACGTTCCTGACAATGACCCCCCACGTACCAGCTTCCACATCTGCCGGGATTGCCAGGGCAGTTGTCAAAAGATTGGTATTCTTGACCTGCACGTTCCCCGCTTCAAGTTCCCTGCCATCCTTCACAAAATACACCATGGCAGGAGACTTGAAGTTGATACCTGTGATCGTGATGGTAAGGGTCTGGCCAACAGCACCTTCGTAAGGATCGATGCTGCCAATAGAGGGTGCCGGGTTATTGATCGTGAAACCATTGGCAAGAACAGCGGCCTGCCCGTCAGGATTGGTGACTATGATATCGCGTTTACCAGGAGTGGCGTTGCCAAGGTCGAATACGCAGGTGATCCTGGTGCCGGTGTTCCGGACACCCGTTGCGGTGATTGCCGGTGAACCCGCGCCGGCAAGCGTCACCGTTGCCCCTGACACAAAGTGTTTTCCTGAAAGGTCCGTAATGATAACCATGGATCCAGTGGCACCGCTCTCCGGCACGATGCCGGTGATCTCCGGGGCGGATTCGGCAGTAACCGCGATTGTTTCTGTCACAGGGGTCTGGGTAAGAACCGGGACCAGGGAGATTTTTACATGGGCGACCTTGACCCGGTACAACGACTCCAGGTCCGCACGCGGATAAATATCGGTCCGGCTGTCCTTCCGGTATCCCCATGTACCGTCTGCTTTTTTGTACACAAATGCACGTTCATAGGTATCGTTCGTGCTGTCGTACCCGAGGATAAGCCAGAGCGGTTCTTCCTGGGGTCCGATCTTTGAGACTATATCCCCGGCTATGTAGCGGGGTTCCTGGAGCGTGGGTGTTGGGATGATGTCCCCGGGCTCTCCGGATTCGTCGGAACATCCCGCTGTAAGGAGCGTTATTATGAGCAGCCCGGCAACGAGAGGATACCATTTCATACAAATACCAGTACACCATGCCCGCTGATCCATAACTATTTTGTGCTCTTTTCAAAAACGGGCATTGTATTCGTCGACGGTAATCCATTCGCGAATCTGGAAAAGGTGTACACTCACCCTGCTGCAATACAGCGGAAAAGAGCGGGTCTCTCCCATCGCTATCTCTTCCCCGGTCTTCATATCAATTGCAGACGAAAAACCGGGGCGCCTTAAAACACAACAAAGGACATCAGGATTTGCGCTGCTATTCCGGCGGGACGGGCAGCTGTATGGTAATAAAGCGCCGCGAGAGATACCACTGGCCTCCGGCAAGGGCAATGAGGGAGAGCCCTGCAGCCCCGGCAATAACGGGGGAGACTGCCTGTATATATACCGGGTCCAGGTGCCCCTGGATAACCCAAACGAGGAAAACGTCAAGAAAGACCGCAGCCGCGTAGATATCCCGGACCGCGAAGAAGAAGACCGCCGATACGATCCCGATCCCGATGCCGGTCAGGATGTGCCGGGGATCATTGAGCGGAGGGCTGTGAACGGCAAACGAAAGCCCGAACAGGAGCCCGGTTACGAGTACCCCCGACAGGATCGAGACTGCTGCGCCGGAGTTCCTGACATATGCCTGCAGGTGGGTGCCGACAAGCACCCAGCAGATCATGACCGAGGCGATTGCAACAGGAAGCATGACAAGTGCCGTACTGACGAGGAGAATCCTGTCCATGCCATACGGGGTGACTGCTGCGAGGACCAGGTATCCCGCACAGGCAGTCATTGCAACGGTAACAAGAGTCCTTTTCAGGCTGCGAAACCCGACCTGGTACATGTTGACTGCCCCGCTCAGGAAGGCCGGGTTCAGGCATAGGACCGGGCCAATTGTGCCGATCAGGATATTGGCAACGACCATGTAGACAAAGAACAGTTCCGGCTGGTACCGGGTAAATACCAGAATACTTCCTTCGAGCAGGAAGGTTTCCACGGCCCAGACAATGAAGACCAGCAGGGGGATAAGAAGGAGCCGGACCGGGGAGAATTGCGCCCCGCTTACAGGATTCGTCCGTTTTAACAATCCGCTGTACCGCTCCTGATCCTGATCGTCCATTTTTAACCGGACCCTGTCGCAGGCAGTATTAGTTTCCCGGATTCCCGGCACCGGATTTACTGCCGGGAAGCGAGGAACCGGTAAATCGCCTGCTCCCTCTCCTTTTCTGGCAGGCGATGACTATCAACCTTTTCATTCAGTGCCGGCGCCGCCCGCTGATAGAACAATCCCAGAGGTACGGGCGCATCGGAGTTATAATCCCATTCCCGCGCCTTTTCGCAGGCTTGATTGAAATCTCCCGGATCATGGGCCTGCAGGTCGTAGACTCTTGCATTGTAATGATCCGTCACGGGAAAGAACGTCGCGCAGATCTGGAGGATATCGACAAAGGAAAAACCCTTGTGCCGGACGCCCTCCCGGATAAGTGCCTTGAGCTGGTCCATCCTCCGGGTATAACCCCGGGCGACATAGGTTGCCCCCGAGGCAAGCATCAGGTCGAGGGGATTGATGGGATACTCAAGAGTCCCCGCCGGGGTCGATTTCCCCCGGAACCCAAGCGGAGATGTCGGCGTATACTGGCCGACTGTGAGCCCATAGACCCGGTTGTTATGGACAAGGACGGTTATGTCTATGTTGCGTTTTGCCGCAAAGACCAGGTGATCGAGTCCCTCGGCGTAAGCATCCCCATCACCCACGCAGCAGATAACGGTGAGATCGCGGTTGGCAAGTTTTATCCCGGCCGCAACCGGGATCGCCCGGCCGTGAATGGCATAGAAACTGTTGACATTCAGATAATCCGCCATCTTGGCATGGCAGCCGATACCGGTCACAAGAACGATGGTTTCAGGGTCGGTCCCTTCCTTCTCAAGGTCGGAGAGCAGGTTCTTGAGAGTATGCTGGATCGAGAAGTTGCCGCACCCGGGGCACCAGGTGTTCTGCGCGGATGTCACAAAATTTGTACCTGTCATGACAGAACCCCCTGCAACCTTCCGCTGAGAACCTCCGGTGTCAGCGGGCGCCCGTTGCAGTGCAGGATCTCTGTATCGACGGGGATACCGAAAAGGCGGAGGAGGGTTCCAAGTTGGCCGGTCGCATTCTCTTCAACCGCGATCAGGCGCCGGACCCCGTCCAGCGCCGTCCTGATGGATTCAACCGGGAACGGCGCAAGGACCACCGGCTGCACCATGCGGATCCCCATATCGCTGCACACCTCGGAGCAGACCCCCCGGACCGATCCCCAGCATATCACAGCAGTCTCCGCAGTCTCCGGTCCCTCGTGAAGTACCGTTTCGTATTCCGCAAGTGCTGCAGAAAGGCCTCCTGCCTTGCGCAGGCGTTTTTCCGTCATCTGCCGCACAATGTCTGCATCCTCGGTAGAAATCCCGGCCGCATCGTGAGCGTAACTGTTCACCTTGACGACAGCGCCTTTCGTTCCGGGGACAAGGAGCGGGGAGATACCGGATTCCGTATCACGGTACCGTTCATACGGGGCCGGGCCATCCCATTCCCGGGTGCATTCCGTTAAGCTTCCGGCGTGGATTTTGGGATCTATGCAGTATACCCCTTCCGAGAGGGTTTTGTCTGAGAGGATGAATGACGGTACCTGGAACTTCCATGCAATGTCCATTGCGACGGCAGACCAGGAGTACGCCTGTGCTGCGTCTCCCGGTGCAACCACGAAACGGGGGAACTCTCCGTGCCCGGCATGCAGGACGAAGAGGAGATCGGACTGTGCCGTATACGTGGGAAGACCCGTCGACGGTCCTGTCCGCTGGGAGACCACGAGCACGACCGGTACTTCTGCCATCCCGGCAAGAGAGAGCCCTTCGGTCATCAGGCAGAATCCCCCGCCCGATGTCCCGACAGCGGTCCTTGTACCGGCATAGGAGAATCCGAGAGCCATCAGCATCACGGCAATCTCGTTCTCCGGGTGGATGACCGTGACCCCCAGGTTGTGGGCGTTCTCCGCGAGGAAATGGAGAAGGCTCGACGAGGGTGTCATCGGGTAGGATACGTAGGCGCCAAGCCCGCCCGCTGCAAGCCCGAGCCCGATCGCCTCGTTTCCGGTGAGAAGGGCACGAGGTGTATTCCCGCCGGCATGGCCAATTGGGGAGACCATGCTCACCTGATCGTACCCTCTCCGTGCTACGGCAAGGTTCTGCTGCGTGCCCTTGGGGAGGTGACGGGAGAAGACCGTCACAACATCGTCCCAGGGAATCCCGGCAACCTTTGCAAACGCACCTATCATGACGGAATTTCCCATGATCTCCGGTGCATTTTCGGCATGGAGCGCATCTTTGACCGATACCGCCTCGCCGTTCCCGTGGACGGCATCGGAATTGAAGACCGTGGCGGTCCGGGGGATAAACCGGTCTTTATGCCGTAAAAGAGTCTCCTGGTTGAGGGCGATCACGAAATCGGCGGATTCCCGGTGCACGCCAACCGGCCGGTCCCTGCCCCGGACGAGCGCAAAGTTATGCCCGCCCCGTATCAGGGAGGGGTAATCGTAATACATGTATACGTAGTATCCAAGACGGTTGAGCAGGTGGGCAATCACCATGCCGGCATTATTGATCCCTTCCCCGGCTCTTCCGCCAACCAGCACCGATACGTCCTGCACCATATATTCTCCACATCATGCCTGATGCAGTCATCAAAGGGAAAAAGGTTTGGCATTGGACATCACGCCAACAACAGGTATCCGGGACATTCCTTTTCCACCGGCGGGTGGGCAAACCATCGTGGAAAGAAACAGGATGGGAGAATACCGTTAAGGATCCTCGTCGTAACCCGGGACGGGGAGGAGAGAGAACTTCTTCGACCGGCAACTGCTCCGGCCCGCACTGATTTTTGGTTATTTTGCAGGGATCATCTTTTCGAGAAGCGCCTTGATCTCCGTAATCCGGTACGGCTTGGCAAGGACGCCGCTGAGCCCGTAGGAGGCATAATCCGTAAGCATGGGATCGTTCGTGAACCCGCTTGATATCACGATCTTTGCGCCGGGATCGGCGGCGTGCAGTTTCTCGAACGCCTCTTTTCCGCCAATACCGTCGGGAACCGAGAGATCGAGGATGATTAAGTCAAACGGAGCTCCCCTGCCTTTTTCCTGGTTATAGAGATCGACGGCGGCACCGCCTTCCCTGGCAAACATGACCTCGTACCCGAGGAACCGGAAAACCTCTTTGGTAACATCAAGGATCACCTGCTCGTCATCCATCAACAGAACTTTACCCTTACCGGCCATGCCTCACTCCGGGGAGGTTACACTCCTGAATACTTATACATAGGAGTCATCCTCCTTATGATTTATGGTGTTCTCCTGCCCTGAAAGAGAGAACTCCCGCATACCGGCCGTTGATCTCCGTACCGGACGGGGGACTTTTTTTATTGTTTAAAAAATTCCGCTCGAATCGGGTTCCCGGTATTGTGTAGCATCCGAATTATTTCAGCGCCCTTAAGCGGGCCGCTTCCTTCGGATCTTCGATCCGCAGCAGGAACGTGCCATGGCAGGGTTTTGTGAACGGGAAGATGACAAAGTCGCCATCAAACCCGATTGCAATGGGGGGCACCCCGATGATGTGGGTGTCAAATACCTTGAAACCCGGGGGAACGTCGCGGTGTTCTTTGTAATGTTCGTACACGTAATCCCGCGACTCCTTAAACGAGCTTCCCCGGAGGATCACTTCGTAGGGGAGGGATTCTATGCAGCCCATGGTGCCTCCTCGTCAAGCAGTTTCTTGAGCGGCATGGGGTTGTGGACTGCCTTTGCCGCGATGTTCGTGCACGGAAAATCGATCGATGCTGCGACAGTGTCGTAGTGCTCCCCGTAGATCACGGCATAGAGTTTTGCATTCGAGATTGCGCTCATGGTTGCCGCATAACTGACCCCTGCGTCGTTATGGATAAAAACAAAGCAGAGATCGAAATCACGCTTCTTCTCCGAGATCTGGCCGATTGCCCGGTCAAGATCGATCGCTTCCCCAAGATACCTGCGTTCGGGATCGGCAACAACCAGGAGGGTAACCGCCGAGCGATTGCCCGCCATAACCGGTGTGATGCCAGCCTGCCGGAGCCGGTGCGCAAGGTACAGGGCGATGCTCGTCTGCACAGGAACCTGCGGGCACCCGAGTACGAGGATCGCCGTCTTTTGAGAGGCAGCCGTTGGATCGATCATTGTGGATCAGTTCCCGCCATGGAACATATAGATGTTCATTATCCGGTTTTGGGAAATAACCTTGCGCAGGCAGATTCATTATGGCTTGCTTGTCTCCCGGCAGACCCAGTCGAGATACGGGGCATATCCTTTGACAACAGGAAGCACGATGATCTCGGGAACGTCATACCGGTGCTCCTGCCGTATTGCGGCGATCACAGAGTCGGCATTCTCCTCCCGGGTTTTCACGATCAGGAGTGTTTCACCTTCGTCACAGATTTTTTCCTGCCAGCGATAGACCGATCGAACCGGCAGGATATTGACGCATGCTGCAAACCGTCTTTCAACAAGCGACTTCGCAAGTGCCGGTGCCTGCTCCGGAGTTGCCGTTGACAGGACCACCACAATACCGCTCTTCCTTGTCATTTCCCTCACACACCGGTTTTCCGGTTCTAAACACATGACCTTTGTCATTCGCTTATCTGCCGCCGGGATCGTTAATTACTATACGTCAGGGTACCAACACGTACTGCTTATGTACGCATCACGAATGAGCAATCTCCCGCCGTATCTTTTTGCACGGATTGACGAGATGAAAGCCGAGCAGGTGAAAAAAGGCGTTGATATCATCGACCTGGGCGTCGGGGACCCGGATCTTGCGACACCGGATCATATCGTTGCCGCACTCTGTGAAGCGGCCAAGAACCCGGACAACCACCATTACCCGTCCTATGCCGGTATGCCGGCTTACAGGAATGCCGTCGCAGCATGGTATAAAAAGAGATTCTCGGTCACCCTCAATGCCGGAACCGAAGTCCTTGCTCTCATGGGATCCAAGGACGGGATCGCCCACATCGCCGAGGCATTCGTGAACCCGGGCGACTATGTCCTCGCCCCGAGCCCGGGCTATCCCGTGTACCGGACCGGCACTCTCTTTGCCGAAGGAAGAGTCCACGAGATGCCCCTTCGCAAGGAGAACAGGTTCCTCCCGGTCCTCGATGACATCCCGGAAAAAGTCGTGAAATCTGCAAAACTGATGTTCATCAACTACCCGAACAACCCGACAGCTGCAATCGCGCCGGAGGGGTTTTATAAGGAGATCGTGGACTTTGCGCAGGACCACCATATCGTCGTCGTCTCGGACAATGCGTACTCCGAGATCGCATTCGACGGGTACCGTGCCCCGTCGTTCCTGGAAACAAAGGGGGCAATGGAGGTCGGGATCGAGATGCACTCCCTGTCCAAGACCTACAATATGACCGGCTGGCGGATCGGCATGGCAGTCGGGAACAAGGAGATCCTCGCGGGTCTCGGCCGGGTCAAGACCAACGTGGACTCCGGGGTCTTCAACGCCGTCCAGCACGCCGCAATCGCCGCCCTCTCCGGCCCGCAGGACTGTGTTGCGAAAGCCTGCGGCATCTACAAGGAGCGGCGGGATGTGCTCGTTGCCGGGCTCCGGGATCTCGGGTATGACGTCCCTTCGCCGAAAGCCACGTTCTATGTCTGGGTGCCTGTCGACGATTGCATGGCATTTGCCGCCCGGCTGCTGAACGAGGCGGGTATCGTCGCGACCCCGGGTGTCGGGTTCGGTTCGGCAGGCGAGGGATACGTGCGGTTCGCGATCACCCGGCCCGTTGCCCGGATCCGCGAGGCAATCGAACGGATGCGGGGGCTCTCACCGTGAAACTCCCTCACCACCTGACAATTGAGGGCGGTCATCTCCATATCGGCGGACAGGACTGCGTGGCGCTTGCCGGGCGCTACGGGACGCCGCTGTACGTGACCAGCGAAGACCGGGTCCTCGAACAGTATGCGGCATACAAAAAAGCCCTCTCCTCCCGGTATCCGAAGGTGCAGATCCTCTTTGCAGCAAAGGCGAACGGCAACCTTGCCATCCTCCGGGCCCTTGCCCGGGAGGGCGCCGGTGCAGATGTCTTCTCATCAGGGGAACTGCATCTTGCCCTTGACGCCGGGATGGCGGCGGAGAACCTGCTCTTCAACGGCAGCTCCAAGACCCCGGAAGATCTCCGGCTTGCAGTCGAGAAAGGGGTCCGGGTCTCGGTGGATTCGCTCGACGAGCTCCACCAGCTGGATGCAACGGCACGGTCGCTGAAAAAGACGGCGGAGATCGCGTTCCGGGTCAACCCTGCCCTCTCGGTTCCCACCCACCCGAAGATCGCCACCGGCCTTGCGACAAGCAAGTTCGGGATCCCCCACAAGGAGATCCCCGCGGCATACCGCGAAGCCCTTTCGTGCAGGAACATAAAACCGGTCGGGCTGCACTGCCACATCGGCTCCCAGATCCTCGACACCGAGCCCTTCGCCCGTGCCGCGGAAGTCATGATGCGGATCGCAAAGGAGCTGACGCAGATCGGGGTCCGGCTGGAGTTCATCGATCTCGGGGGCGGGCTTGGAATCCCGTACCACCATGACACCGATCCCATGCCCTCACCGGAGGACTACGCGGCAAAGGTCGTCCCGATATTCCGGGAGGGGATCGAGGCCTGCGACATCTCCCCGGCTCTCTGGATCGAGCCCGGCCGGTCGCTCGTTGCCGATTCGACGGTGCTCCTGACCCGGGTTAACTCGACGAAATCAGCCCACAAACGGTTTGTCAACGTGGATGCAGGGTTCAACCTGCTGATCCGGCCCGCGATGTACGATGCGTATCACGAGGTGATCGTGGCTGACAAAGCGGATGCCGCACTTACAACCGAGTACACGGTGACCGGGCCCATCTGCGAGAGCGGGGACATCCTTGCGCCCGACCGGAAACTCCCTGAAATAACGGCAGGGGATATCGTTGCCGTGCTGGATGCGGGGGCATACGGGTATGCGATGTCTTCCCAGTACAATTCCCGGCCCCGGTGCCCCGAGGTGCTGATCCACGGGCGAGAGGCAGCTCTCATGCGGCGCGGCGAGACCCTCTCCGATCTCACCGCCATCATGGGGCGGCCGCCCTGGCAGAGATAACGGGAAGCGATTGCCATGCTCTTCCATTATGCACTGGTCGATGACCTCATCACAAAGGAGGAGTTCGAACGGCGCGTGGAATCAAAGATGGATGAGTGCGGAGACCTGATCGACGAACCGACCGCCGCAATGATGGTGATCGGGGATCTGGGCCGGACCCATGTCAGGATCCGCGATCTGTCCGGGCGATCCAGTCTTTTTTCGTTTTTCGGCAAGGTGATTGACAAGACCGAACCGAAGATCTTCGATCGGGCCGATGGCGAGAAAGGCGCCGTTGCAACGCTGCTTCTTGGGGATGAGACCGGATCGGTCAGGATCGTCCTCTGGGACGAGCGGGCGGGCGCGGCGGAGGAGATCGCAACCGGGGATGTCCTCGAGGTTATCGGGCGCCACCCCGGCAAAGGACAGAAGGAGATCTACGCCCTTGCCCTGCGCAAGGCCAGCTGCCAGATCGAGTGCAGCCTCCCGCCGGGCACGGTTGCAAGCCTGCGATCGGAACCCCTCGATCTCGATGTGCTCGTCCTCAATACCAGGCCGCCGCGATCCTACACCCGCAGGGACGGGACGCAGGGGGAACTTGCCGAGGCTCTCGTCGCGGATGCGGCAGGCACCGCAAAGATCGTCGCCTGGGAGCCGGGCCTGTTAGCCGGCATCCCCGAGGGTTCTGCCGTGCATATTACCGGTGCAAAACCGAACACGCGGGAAGACGGCAGGGCATACAGCCTCGATGAGAAGAGCACGGTAACACGCACCGACGCGGAGATCAAGGTCCCGTTCGCCCCGCTGGATTCGGTTGCGGACCGGGGGATCTATGCAGTGAGGGGGAGCGCCCGCCAGGTCCGGGAACCGCGATCCTTCACGACCCGGTCGGGGAGGTTGTCCTGGGTGAGAAATATCGTCATAACCGACGGCACTGAGGATCTCAGGGTGGTCCTCTGGGGAGACCATGCCCTTCTCCCGGTCTCCCGCAACGATGCCGTCGAGATCTACCATGCGACCGCAAAGCCCGGCAGGTCTGCCGATATCGAGCTCCATGCAGGAAGGGATTCCTGCATTCGGGTGCCCTGGAATGCAGCGCGGGAGATCGTCTTTGAAGGGACCGTGATTGCGGATTCTGCGGGGATCTCGATCGATAACGGCAGGGAACGCTACCTGCCGGAAGGTGCCGATCTCCCGCTCTGGCAGGACGTGCGGCTCACGGGGACGCTCTCAGGGTACCGGATCCATGTCGATCGCTTCGAACCTGCAGGAACTGATCCAGAACGACTGCAGCAGAAACTGGCTGCTATCAAAAAGCGCATCCAGGCAGACTGATACAAATTCACTTTCACCCCGCACACTGATCGGGATTATATGTGAGTCGGAGACATCTTGTTGTGCCATAGGAGTGTAAAAGACATGGCTGAAGGACCATTGGAGATTGAAGATTTACCGGGCGTCGGCCCGACCACGGCAGAGAAACTCCGCGAGGCAGGATACCTTTCGGTCGAGAGCATCGCAACCACCTCTCCGGGGGAACTTGCCGAGATCACGGAGATCTCGGAAGCGACGGCAAAGAAGATCATCAAAGCCGCCCGCGAAAAGGCAGAGATTGACGGGTTCAGGACCGGGAAAGATGTCTTCGAGCAGAGGAAAGATGTGAAGAAGCTCTCGTTCCGCGTCCCCGAACTGGACGCCCTGCTGGGCGGCGGGCTCGAAACCCAGGCGATCACGGAGATGTACGGTGAGTTCGGGTCAGGGAAGAGCCAGATCGTCCACCAGATGGCGGTCAATGTCCAGCTGCCGGAAGAGGACGGGGGGCTGAACGGGAGTGTCATCTATATCGATACCGAGAACACCTTCCGTCCCGAGCGTATCGAGCAGATGGTCAAGGGCCTCGGGATCGACGGCCTCGACCCGCAGGACTTCCTCGATAACATCCACATCGCACGGGCGCATACCTCGGATCACCAGATGCTTCTCGTTGAGAACTCCCGTGACAAGGCAAACGAGCTGAAGGAGAGCGGCAAGCCGGTCAAGCTTTTTATCATCGATTCGCTGACCGCCCACTTCCGGGCCGAATACGCAGGACGCGGGACGCTTGCAAACCGGCAGCAGAAACTGAACCGGCACATGCACGAGCTCTTCAAGCTTATCGACGAGCACAATGCAGTCGCCCTTGTCACAAACCAGGTCATGTCCAACCCTGCGGTCTTCTTCGGGGATCCAACGAAGCCAATCGGCGGCAATATCGTTGGCCACACGGCCACATTCCGGATCTACCTGCGCAAGAGCAAGGGCGGGAAGAGGATTGCACGCCTCGTGGACAGCCCCAACCTTCCCGAGGGCGAGGCCCCCTTCATGGTTGAAGAGGCAGGTCTCAAGCCGTGTTAAAAGCACTCCTCACCGATATCGACGGGACGATCACGGATCCGTCCCGCCGCATCAATACCGGGGCAATAACAGCAATCCGCTCGCTTGTTGACAGCGGGGTCGAGGTCATCCTTGCGAGCGGCAATACCTCATGTTTTATGGATGCCCTCTGCAAGATGATCGGCACCCGTGGGACGTTCATCGCAGAGAACGGGGGGGTGTTCCGCATCGGCTTTTCCGGAACCCTCCATATCAGCGGGGACGTAACGCTCGCAAAAAACGGGATCCGGATTCTTGAAGACCATCTCCGGAACTCCGGATCTGCACTGGATCTCTACAACCCGGATTACCGGTTCTCAGACCGGGCTTTTGCCCGGACGATCCCGGCAGAACAGGTCCGGGATATCCTTTCCGGATACCCTGTCGAAGTGATCGATACAGGGTATGCCATCCATCTCCAGCAGAAGGGAATCAGCAAGGGAACCGCACTCACGGCCCTTGCCGCAGAACTTAAGATGAACCTTTCAGAGGTCATGGCAATCGGCGACTCGGTCAACGACATCCCGATGCTGGAACGGGCAGGTGTCGGCGTTGCGGTCGCAAATGCCCACCCGGACACGAAAAAAGCAGCTGCGTATGTTACCGGAAAAGAGTATGGTGACGGATTTGTGGAAGCCGTCGAAAAGTACCGTCCTTATTTCCGGGCAATGAAACGGTCGACAACGATATAGTCCTTGATATCCTTGACCGCTTCGAACGGGATGATCAACAGCTTGTCGTCCTCAAGGTTGTAGCCGTCAGTGACAAAGGACTGGTCGGGATGGATGATCAGCTCGGAAACCTGGCCGGAATCGAAGTCAACCCGGATGTTCTTGAGAGTGCCGATCAGCTTTCCGTCATTGCTCATAATCTTTTTGCGTGAAAGGCTGCGGGCAAATACACGAGTCATAAAAAAAGTGACGACGTATTAATATTTAAAGTAATCTTTTAAATCGGGATAGGAATAAGGGAATTTTCCAGGATCCGATACGCAAATCGGTTATTTATACATTTCAGCAGCCATTTTGATGTCCGCACCCCGCACCGTCTTTCTCCCGGCATGCTCTGACATCTTCTTCGCTTCCTTTGCAAGAAATGTTCCGTGTTCTTCAATCAGGTCGGTAAGAACGGTAATCGCGTCATCGCTGACGCGGCCTGCACCCGCATTCTTCAGGATCCGTTCAACTGCGGCACGGGATAATTCAGCCATAGGTATATTTCCCCTTCTTCTGTTCACTTTAAATGTATAAAATATATCCCAAAACTTCATCCAAAACGGGATCAGAGTGCGGGAAATACCCGGAGGATATCGGACTGTGTCAGGATCCCGATCGGTTTGCCGCCGTCGACAACAACGAGACGGCCGATCTCCCGTTCCTTGAACCTTCCGATAACCTCGAACAATTTGACATCCGCGGGTGCCTCGACAACATCGGTTGTCATGATCTCGGCAACCGGCGTGGAAAGGGGAAGGTTGTGCTCGATGGCATCGGCGATGTCGCTCATCGTGATGATCCCAAGGAGCCGGTCATCCTCAATCACCGGCGCGCCATGGATATGGGAATGGTTGAAGAGCACGAGGGCGTCCCGAAGGGTGTCAACGGTCCGGAGCGACTTCAACGGGGTGCTCATGTAATTCCGGATCGACTTTTTCGGAAGCGACAGCATCTCGGTTGTCGCGACAAGGAGCGCCTGCTTGACTTCATCCTTGCCAAAGACCTCCCCCCGTACCAGGAGCTTGTTCACCGGAGTCGGACCGATCGTCACCTGGTCCCCAATCTCGAAGAGCTTGACGTTACCGATGAGCTTGACGAGGGCATGACAGATATCCGGGTGGCAGAGCGTGGTAAAATCGATCTCCACCACCTTGATGCCGGGGACAAGTTCCCCGTTCCTGCTGATGGGGACGTCGTAATCCCCGTCGGCGATCCCCATACTGAGTTCCTTGTAGGCAAGAGCGGTCGGGATATACCCCCCTTTCGGGCCCGGGACACCGTCGACAAGCCCGATAGCCCGGAGCGCCTGCATCTGGTTTCTCACCGTGCCGGGATTGCGCCGGATCACCTCGGCAATTTCTTCGCCCTTGATCGACTGGGACTGCCGGTGGTAGAGTGAGATCAGGGTGATTAGGATATCTTTCTGGATTAACGACAAGTCCATAACGATAAACCGTATCAGCTTCTATCAATATATAGGTTTGAGATTCGTGGAGTTCGAACATATTCCAACTGTACCGACTGCCGATGAGATCCTTGACCGGAGTTTCCGCAGGGCAGCAAAGAAACGGAAGGAGAAGGTCAACAGGGACCGGGCAAACGAGGAGTTTGTCAGGGCAGTAAAATCCGCAATCCATGACCGGCTGGTGTATATCATCCGGGGATTCCCGGAGTTCGATACCCTTCCCCCGTTCTACCGCGAGATGACCGACATCCTCTTTGGCCTCGACCGTATCCGTCAGTCCCTTGGAGCCGTCGGATGGGCGGCGAAGCATACCGGTATGGTCGGTGGCGACCTCGCATTCAAAGCGAGGAAGTCGGATGACCCGGTTGTCGTGCGCCGGCAGGCTGTCGCCCGTATTGCGTCGATCGTACACCAGATCGACGACGACCTCAGGTTTTTAAACGAGGTCCGCAATGTCCTCCGGAAACTCCCCCATATCGAGGACTCGTTCACGGTTGTCATCGCGGGATATCCGAACGTAGGGAAATCCTCGTTCATCCGGCTCGTCTCGTCCGCAACCCCCGAGATCGCCTCGTACCCGTTTACAACCCGGGGCGTGATCGTCGGGCTCCGCTACGAGGGGCGCAAGAGGATCCAGTTCGTGGACACCCCGGGTATCCTCGACCGGCCCGCGGAGGATCGCAATCCCATCGAACGACAGGCGCTCTCTGCGATCATGAACGTTGCTAGCGTCATCCTCTTCATCCTCGATCCGTCCGGGCACTGCGGGTATCCCATGGAGGTGCAGCTCCGGCTCCTGGAGGAGGTAAAGGGCATGGTGAAAGTCCCGGTCATTGTTGTCGCCAACAAGTCCGATATCGTGGCTGCGGAAGGCTGCCGCACCATGTCCACGCAGACAAACGAAGGGGTGGACGAGGTGCTTTCCGAGCTCTTAAGCCACCTGAAGGCGTGGGAGGACTCACACAAACCCGATGAGGGCCCAGCCAGCGAGAAACCCGAGGATAGTGCCGCCGTTCAGGGGAGGGAGTCCGGCCTGGGGTTTTCCGGAGCTGACGAGATATAACAGGACAACAAGCCCTGCAAGCGACCCGATGATCGCCCCGAGCGCCGGCAGGTTCATGAACCCGGCAATGCGGGTGCCGGTGATAAAGACGTTGGCGGAGACCACAAGGATCGCCGGCATGATGAGATCCCCCATGCCCATGATGAATGCTGACCGCTCCCCGCCCTCCTCAAGTTTCCCGATACCCTCGTGGATGTACGAATAGTCCCTCTTCTTCGGGATGACAAAGAGGATCGGGGTCTTGAGATCGATGACCCCTTCGGCAAGCGTGATCATATGCTTTGTTTTGTAGACCGAGATCGCGTCATATACGGCAAGGAGGAGAAGGAGGATGATCACCGGGAGGATCCCAAGCGAGACCCCGAAGATAGAGGCAACGCCCGCGGCAATCAGGATCCCGAGGATATCGATGACATACCATTCCGGGAACTTGTAGAGGAGGAGGGATGCGGCAACCGACAGCATCAGGACGAGGACTGTCGCGAGATCGGTTGCCCCGGTTGCAGCAAAGACGAGTGCGGAGAAGATGTAGATGAAGGTTAAAAATATGGAGATCCAGATTGCGGCGAGGATCGCCCACTTCTGGCCGAATTTTATTAAGAGCAGGAGGAACGCCGTGAAGATGAGCAGGACTGCAATGAAGATGAAGGGATTTGCGACCGACTCGGGATCCTCAAACGCAGCAAGCCCGGCTTCCTGGACCGGAAGCGAGAGCGCGAGCGCACCAATCTCGACAACGACCAGCAGGAACGGCATGGCGAGAAACGGAATGAAACGGCGGATGTCCATTGGATGCTCCATATTCAGTTAGTTTAATTAGTGTGTCTTCATCATCTAAAAGCATGGAGATACGTGAATACCTTCTTGATATTATCCTCACCATTGTCATGGTCATCTCCACACTCGTGCTCATCCTCCGTTTCTGGCAGGATCTCACGGTTGCGGTGGCTGCAGGGCTCATGACCCTCTCGCTCGGAGGTCTGTTTTTGTCCATGCAGGTCAAGGTCCGGCAGCTCGAGCGCAGTGTGATCGTGAGAGAGCGCATGCTCCGGACCAATCTTGAGGAGATCTCCAAGAGGATGGCCGAGAAAAACGACATGGCCATCGCCCACCTCGACGAACTGGTCGCCGAATATTCACGACGGGTCTACCGCTGACGCCGTCAGCAGGGGAAGGGATCCATGGGCGTTGCATTACGGGATATCATAGCGGATTACAAAACGCCGGTCGGCTTCGAGAGCCTTGCCGGGACCGCGGCAGTGGATGCCAACAATGCCCTCTACCAGTTCCTCTCCATCATCCGGCAGCCGGATGGGACGCCCCTCATGGACCGGCGCGGCCGGGTCACCTCCCATCTCTCGGGGATCCTCTTCCGGACTGCAACGTTTCTCACAAAAGGGGTAAAACCTGTCTTTATCTTTGACGGGAAACCTTCGGCACTCAAGCAGGAGACCGTGGACGAGCGCCGGAAGATGCGGAACGAGGCCGCAGTCCAGTGGAAGGAGGCGCTGGAGCGCGGCGACGAGGAGGCCGCGTACAAACATGCGCGGGCATCCTCCCGGATCGACGAAGCTGTCATCACGAGCTCGAAAGAACTCCTGCACCTCATGGGGATCCCTGTCTTTGATGCCCCGGGCGAGGGAGAGGCGCAGGCAGCATTCATGGCAGGACGCGGCGACGTGCGGTATGCCGTATCCCAGGACTATGATACGCTCCTCTTTGGCGCTCCCACCCTCGTCCGGAACCTGACGGTGTCGGGGAAACGGAAGATCCGGGGGCGGCTTGTGACGGTTGTCCCGGAGCGGGTTGTCCTTGCCGAGGTATTGAACGGCCTGTCACTCACCCGCGAGCAGCTCATCCAGATCGGGATCCTTGTCGGGACGGACTTCAATGACGGCGCTGCGGGCGTCGGCGCAAAGACCGGCCTGAAGATCGTGCAGAACGGGGATTTTGTCAAAAAACTCAATGAAAAACTCCCAGGGTTCGATCCTGCACCGGTGCTGGATCTCTTCCTGCACCCCCAGGTGACTTCAGCCTATGACCTGTCCTGGGGACACCCTGACTGCGAAGGTATCCGGAAGATGCTCTGCGACGGGTACGACTTCTCGCTGGAACGGGTGAACAAGGCACTCGAAGGGTTCACGGTACAGGCCGGGCAGAAGACCCTGCAGGACTGGTTCTGAAGAACCGGATCCTGCCGGAATACTGCCGGGATCACGTTCCTGCCTCATTCTCCGGTACAGTGTTCCCGGACGATTCCCGGACGCCCGCCGGATACCCGGTTGGTTGCGGTACGCTTGTCGCAGCAACCCCCGTTTCTCCTGCAACCTTGACAGGGTACCCCCGCTCACCGACCGATCAGGCACCCCCCTCCCACATGACCGTGTACCCATCCGACCCCCCCACATGGGATCCCGCGTACGTTGACCGGTTCCCTTCCCACATGGTCATGCATGGGGGTCACCTCTCCGTCCGGACAGGTCGCACGATGAACACCTATAAGCGCCGGAAAGATGCATTTTTTACATACGAGGATTTCTCTGCGAGGACACACGACCATCCGGTGAGAGAATGAGACTGAGCTCCTGCAAAAAAGCGTACAAGAACGAGACCCAGCGCGCAGTACCGCTAAGCGAGACCCTGGCACGGATCGAGCCGAAGGTGCCGGCAGCGGGGATCACCCGGGTCGCGGACATCACGAACCTCGACCGGATCGGTATCCCGGTCTTCTCCTGTATCCGCCCGACTGCCGGGGAAGGGGCAGTCACGGTTTACAACGGGAAAGGGGCAACCATCGAGGAGTCCCGGATCTCGGCCATCATGGAAGGGATCGAGCGGTACTCATCCGAGATCCACAACCGCCGGATCGAACGCGGGCTGTACCATGAGATGTTCGGGAGGGGGAGGATCGTGGATCCCCGGGATCTCATCATCCCCCCTCATGTCGATCCGAACCAGATTATAGCGTGGACGGAAGGGTACGATATCGCAAACGATGAACCGGTTCTCGTGCCTGCCGAGGCGGTCTTCCACCCGCTCCCGCCCCACTACCAGTCCCTCTTCCGGACCAACACCAACGGGCTCGCCTCCGGTAACACGCTGGAGGAGGCGATCTTCCACGGGCTCTGCGAGGTGATCGAGCGGGACGCATGGTCGCTTGTCGAGGCATCGCGGGATACGGGCTGCGTTGTGGAGAATATCGACGATCCCCTCATCAACAGCATGCAGAAGAAATTTGCCGATGCCAATGTCGAGGTCCTGGTCCGGGATATCACGAGCGATATCGGGATCCCCACGATGGCTGCCGTCGCCGACGACGTCCAGCTGAAGGACCCGATGCTGCTGACGATGGGAATGGGAACCCACACCAGCGCACGGATCGCGGTCATGCGGGCGCTCACCGAGGTTGCCCAGAGCCGGCTGACCCAGATCCACGGCGCACGGGAGGATACCGCGGTCGCCCAGCTCAGAAAAAGGCTGGGATACGACCGGACCAGGCGGATGAACGCCTACTGGTTCAGGGAAAACGGCACACGGGATTTTACAGCGATACCCTCGCTGGACACCGACGATTTCCTGACAGATATCCGGCGCGTGACCGAATGCCTTGCGAAAAAGGGGCTCGACCGGGTGATCGTTGCAGACCTGACACGGGAAGAGATCGGGATACCGGTCGTCCGGGTGATCGTCCCCGGGCTCGAAGCCTTTGCAATGGACGGCGACCGGATGGGAGACCGTGCAAAACATGCCGCGGATCATCGTATTCTCAGGCCCAAGCCTTGACCGTATAACGGCGGAATCGATCCTTGCCGCAGAGTACCGGCTCCCGGCAAAACGCGGCGATATCCTTGCAGCCGTGCGTGACGGGGCAGAGATCATCTGCCTGATCGACGGGTCCTTTCACCAGGATGCCGCCGTCGCCCACCGCGAGATCCTTGCGGCGGTCCGGGCCGGCGTCACCGTTGTCGGGGCATCGAGCATGGGCGCACTCCGGGCGGCCGAGATGGACACCCTCGGCATGACCGGGATCGGCGAGATCTACCGGAGGTATACGACCGGGGAACTTGTCTCCGACGACGAAGTTGCGCTTGTCTACGACCCGGTCTCCGGCTGTGCGCTCTCCGAACCCTTGATCAACATCCGCTACACCCTTGAAAAGGCAGAGCGATCCGGGATCATCTCCGATCAGGATCATGCCGTCCTGCTGGATGCCGCCCGCTCGCTCTTCTACCCGTCCCGGACGTATCCCGCACTGGTATCGGCGGCAGGACCGGCTGTCGGCAGCGCAACAGGAGCGCGCTTCCTTGCATGGGCGGAGGAGAACCGCTGCGACCAGAAACGGGAAGACGCGGTTGCCGCCCTCGAATATATCCGCAGCCTTCCCCGCAAAAAAAATCCGTAAAATTTTCGAATTCTTATTTTACCTTCGCCCAGACGTAGGCAAACCGCTGGAGTGCGGTGATGTGCCCGAAGATCCCAAAACAGAGCAGGAGCCAGGTAAAGAACGTCACACCGAAGATTCCGGCAGGCGCAGCGATGCTCGCGATACCGGCAAGGATGATGAGGACGAGCCGGTCGGCCCTCCCGAGAACCCCGCCATAGTACCGCCCGACGCCGACAGCCTGCGCCTGGGTGCCGAGATAGGATGACATGAGGACTCCGGTGAGCGCAAAGACCCCGATCTGCCAGCAGACAAGCCCCCCGGCAAAGATACCGGTGATGATGAAGATGTCCGCGTACCGGTCGACGGCATGGTCGAGGAAGTCTCCCCGAAGGCTCTGGATCTTCAGTTCACGGGCAACCGCGCCGTCCAGTGCATCGCAGAAGGCGTTGACCATGACGGCAAGGATTGCCCACGCAAGGTGCCCGAAGGCAAACAGGAGACCTGCCGCTCCCGATGCGATGAACGCGGCGATGGTGAGGGGGTTGGGGGTGAGCCCGAGCCTGACGGCGATCTTCACAACAGGATCGAAGTACACCTTGGCCTGCGCACGGTAACTGTCGAGCGTCATTGCACCACTTCCAGAAATCCCGACCAGTCGATCGCGCCAAAGGAGGCCGGGATCTCCCCTGCAATAAAGCGTTCAATCTCGGTTGCGCAGGCGGCCGGGTCACGACTTGTCGTGTCAATCTCTATGATACGGGAGGGATCGAACCGTTCGACCGTCTCGATGAGGCAGACATCGAGGGCTTCCGCTTCCGCGTTCTCATCGATCTTCTGCTCCCGGTACTTCCGCAGGGAGAGCCTTCTCCGGAGTTCGTCGGGGCGGCAGCGGAGGACGGCGATCCTGTCGCACGGGAGGAGGTGGGCGATATGCCCCTCGACAATGCCGTCAAAGACCCGGAACTCCGCCGCCCACCGTTCGGTGTCGATGATTCTGCTGTCCCGCTCCTCGTCCTCCCCGATCACGTAATCCTTAATCGTATCAGTGACGTGGACTATCGTATGCCCCCTCCGGGCAAGCTCGTCTGCCACGACAGATTTTCCGGTCCCGGGTGTTCCCGTAATTCCGCACATCATAGGCTGTTGATGGTCTTTATGAACAGTTCGTTCTCCCAGTCTTCGCCGATACTGACACGGATGTAGTGGTCGGCAAGTCCGGGGAAACTCCGGCAGGACCGGACGATGACGCCCTTTGCCGCCAGCGCCTGCGTCACAGTATCCCCGGTTGCGGGGGCGATATCCACCATGACGAAATTAGCGTCGGAGGGGAGCACCGGGCACTTCACTTCATCGCGGAACCGTTTGCGCCACTTAGAGACCCGGGCGATATACCGGTCTGCATGCTCGCGATCAGCGAGTGCTGCTGCGGCAACCGCCGCCGATACACTGTTGACGGTAAACGGCGTCCCTGCACGGGTATAGTACGGCTTCAGCCATGCCGGGACGAAGGCATACCCGATCCGGAGGCCGGCAAGGGAGTGCACCTTGGAGAAGGTGCGGCCGATGACAAGGTTGTCATACTTTTTCAGGAGCGGCAGGTAGTCGATCCCCGAGAATTCCCCGTAGGCACAGTCGAGGAACAGGATCCCGTCAATCCCCTGCAGGACCTTTTCAACCACGTCCACCGGCGTCGCGTTGCCGGTCGGGTTGTTGGGGGAGCAGAGGATCGTGATCTTCGCGTCCTTTCCCGCTGCCGCCAGTTTTCCGGCATCCACCGAGAAGTCCGGCTCGCGGGGGACGGTTATGACAGCTGCCCCCTGGGCAACTGCCGCAAGCCCGTAGAAGGAGAAGGTCGGGGTTGAGATCGCGACCTTTTCCCCCGGATCCACCAGTGTCCGGATGAGGGTCTCGATCACCCCGTCCATGCCGACGCCGGTGACGAAGGGGTACTCCCCGTAATATGACTTCAGCGCCGTGGTGAGGACGTCCACCCGCTCGTCGGGATACCGGTTGACCTGCCGTAATGCCGCGATCCCGGGTTCGAGCACTACGGGAGACGGAGGTTCCGGGTTCTCGTTGCTTGCAAGCCGGGCAACCCGGGTTATACCGTGCCTTCCTGCAATTGTCTCCGGTTTTTCGGCAAAGACGTACCCGCCTTTCCTGAAACAGTTACGCACCAAGCGCTCCATCGATCACCTTTACCGCACGGTTGATCTCGTCATTTGTGATGACAAGGGGGGGCACCAGACGCAGGTTCCCGTCAGCCGCACAGTTCACGAGTACCCCTTTTTCTGCGCATGCCTTCTGGACCTTTCCGCAGGTCTCACCAACCGTGATCCCGATCATCAGGCCGCGGACACGGGGGTTCCATTTCGAAAGCCCCTTCCGGAAGAGCTCCCCTTTCCGGGATACATCCGGGAGGATCTTCTCGAGCACGCCAATCGTTGCAAGCGCCGCCGCGCAGGCGAGAGGACCCCCGGCAAAGGTGCTGCCGTGCTCGCTCTTTTTGAACTCAAGCCCTTCGCGGGCAACGAGCGCCCCCATGGGAAATCCGCTCGCGATCCCCTTGGCAAGGGTTACGATATCGGGTTTTACTCCCGTGTGCTGGATGGCAAGCCACTTTCCCGTCCGCCCCATGCCGGTCTGGACCTCGTCGACAATCATCAGCGCGCCGGTCCTGTCGCAGATCTCCCGGATCCCTTCAAAGAACGAGTCCGGGGGGATGATGACACCTGCCTCGCCCTGGATCGGTTCGACGATGACGCCTGCCGTGTCCTTGTCCACCGCCTTTTTCAGCCCTTCGGGATCCCCGTACTCGACAAAGGTGCAGGGGAGACCCAGCGGTTCGAAGGGCTCCCGGATCGCGGGCTTGTGGGTGACCGCGAGCGAGCCGATTGTCCTCCCGTGGAACCCGTGGGCGAAGGCGACGAACTTCTTCCGCCCGGTCCTGACCCGGGCGAGCTTGAGCGCACCGTCGGTTGCTTCGGCGCCGGAGTTGGAGAAGAACGCCTTGTGCATGCCGGTGATCTCCGTCAGTTTCTTTGCGAGTTCTCCCTGGTGGGGGACATAGTAGAGGTTGGAGCAGTGGATGAGGGTTCGGGCCTGGTCGCAGATCGCCCGGACGACGTCCGGGTGGCAGTGGCCGGTGCTGCATACGGCGATTCCTGCCACGCAGTCGAGATATTCCCTGCCATCGGCATCCCAGACAGTCGATCCCTGCCCCCGGACGAGCATGAGATCCCGCGAGAAGGCGGGCATATAATACCGTGCATCAAGTTCGCGGTAATTGCCGGGGGTTGTTGTTTTCTCGGATTTGAGATCCTTCATATTCTCAACTCTTTATTTTTCATTCTTATTCATATTCGATGGTTGCCGGAGGTTTTGGCGTTATATCGTAGACGACCCGGGCAACGGCCGGGATATCGGCGGTGATCCTCGACCCGATCCGGAGGAGGTGGTCGAACGGGATGTCAAGCGGGTCGGCAGTCATCCCGTCCCGGGAGTTGACCGCCCGGACGGCAACGATCCAGCCATGGATCCGGTTGTCGCCCTTGACACCGGTCCCGAGCCCGAGCAGTGCGGCAAAGCACTGCCAGGGGCGGTACTGTTCGACGAGTTCGTCCTCGACAATCCAGTTTGCTTCGCGGATAACCGCAACCTTCTCTTTGGTCACTTCGCCAAGGACCCGGACCGCGAGCCCCGGGCCCGGGAACGGCATCCGGTGCTGGATCTCCGGCGGCAGCCCGAGGGCGCCGGCGACCTCCCGCACCTCGTCCTTGTACAGGTCGCGGATGGGTTCGATGACCCGGGTAAACTCCATGCGAAGCGGCATGCCGCCGACATTGTGGTGGCTTTTAATCCCGCCTTCGCTCTCGATCCGGTCCGGGTAGATGGTCCCCTGGAGCAGGCAGGCAGCCTTCTCTTTCCGTGCCTCGCGCTCGAAGACCCGGATGAACCGTTCGCCGATTGCCTTTCTCTTGGCCTCGGGATCCGTCACGCCTTTGAGGGCGCCGAGAAATTCGTCGCCGGCATCGATGACCCTTAAGGGGATGGTTCCAAAGAGGGTCCGGATCCGGCCGGTCTCCCCTTTCCGCATCAGGCCGGTATCGATGTAGATCGGGATCAGCCGGTCGCCGATCGCCCGGGCGGCGAGGGCTGCGCAGACCGAGCTGTCGACACCCCCGGAGAGGGCCATGACGACTTTTTCGCTTCCGGCCTGTTCCCGGATCTCCGCAATCGCACTTTCGATAAATTTTTCCGTATTTACCACTGCTCACACCTCACGGCGTCCTCTTGTTGACCCGGCATGCCTCGACGAACCCGAGATACGGGGGCGAAGGCCGGGTCGGGCGGGAGCGGAACTCCGGGTGGAACTGGGTCGCAAAGAAGAACGGATGGCCCGGGATCTCAAGGCACTCCATCCGGTTCCCGTTCGTTGCGGAAAAAACAAGGCCGGCGTCCTCCAGCTTTTTGATATACCGGGGGTTCACCTCGTACCGGTGCCGGTGCCGTTCGGTGATCTCCATTTTCCCGAACAGTTTCATCGCGATCGTTCCGTCCCGGATATCCGAGCGGTAATCCCCAAGCCGCATGGTGCCGCCAAGTTCGGTGACATCTTCCTGTTCGGGGAGCAGTGCAATCACGTGCGTGCCCTCGCCCATCTCCTCGCTCGTGGCGTCGGGGATATTTACGACATTCCTCGCGTACTCGACAACGGAGAGCTGGAACCCGAGGCAGAGCCCGAGGAACGGGATCCTGTTCTCGCGGGCGAACCGGATCGCCTCGATCTTTCCCTCGATTCCCCGTTTACCGAATCCCCCGGGGATGAGGATGCCGTCAAAGTCCTTGAGCTGGCATTTCTCGTACCGTTCGGCATCCAGCCACGCGATCTTCACTTCGGTGGAGAGTGCCCTCCCCGCGTGCTTGAGCGCCTCCTTGATGCTGATATACACATCCTCGATCCCGTACTTGCTGACGATACCCACCGTGACCCGGTTGGTATACTCCTTTGTCACGATCCGGTACCAGCTGGTGTCGACCTCCCGTTTCCCGAGCTCGAGGTGGC
The DNA here is from genome assembly GCA_964574125.1 of uncultured Methanoregula sp. GTDB lineage: Archaea > Halobacteriota > Methanomicrobia > Methanomicrobiales > Methanospirillaceae > MVRE01. The sequence goes on along the minus strand of CAZNLI010000002.1, from coordinate 20,749 downwards.
TCGTGAGCACATCTGCAAGTCCCTCTTTCTCGAGCTCCATGGGCACCGCGTAGATATCCGGCGCCGTCGCTGCACTGATGACGTTGCTCGGGGGGAGATCGCAGAACGCGGAGATCTTACGCTTGGTATGGGCACCGATCTGGCGTTCGCTCCGCCCGACGATTATGTCGGCGTAGAGCCCCAGTTCCCGGAGCGCCTTGATCGAGTGCTGGGTGGGCTTTGTCTTGAGGTCGCCCATCGTATCCTCGGGGATGAGGGTGACGTGGATGAGGACGTAATCGCGCTTGGGCATCTCGGCACGCATCTGCCGGATGGCTTCCAGAAACGGCATGCTCTCGATGTCGCCCACCGTGCCGCCCACTTCGACAAGGCAGATGTCTGCCTTCACACCGGGTGCGAGCTCCTCTTCCGCCGCCTGCCGGATGCATGCCTTGATCTGGTCGGTGATATGGGGGATGATCTGGACGGTCTCGCCAAGGAAATCGCCCCGGCGTTCTTTCTCGATGACCGTCCGGTACACCTTACCGGTGGTGATGTTGTGGGGGGATGTCAGTTCGATGTCAAGGAACCGCTCGTAATTCCCGAGGTCGAGATCGACCTCCCCGCCGTCCCTGAGGACGAACACCTCGCCATGCTGGGCGGGATTCATCGTCCCCGCGTCGATATTGAGGTAGGGATCGATCTTGACAGCAGTCACACAATAACCCCGGTTCTTTAAGATCCTTCCCACCGAAGCCGCCGTGATCCCTTTGCCAAGCCCGCTCATCACCCCGCCGGTAATAATAATATATTTCAAAGAAGTCTCCCCGTTATCGTATCATTCGTGTGCAATCCGTATTATAGTTATTATCTTTTCGTCGCAGGTCCGGCCCGCACCCGGAATCCCCTGCCGGAAAACCCTAATAGCCCGGCTCCGCAAATCTTAGGAGGATAGTATTCCGGCAATACCCGGAAAAAAGGATGGTGCATTCCCCCATGAAACCACGATGGATCTTTTCCCTTCTGCTTGCAGGGCTCTTTCTCCTCTGCACGATTCCTGCTGTCCAGGCGGATGACTATGCGCCGGACGAATCCACGAACCTGACCAACGAGGCAATCCTCCTCATCCATAACGGAAGCACGGATTACGAAAAAGCCATTGCCTTAATCGACCGGGCATTCGCGGTCAATTCCCCCAACTTTGCAAACCGGGTCTACGGGCTCGAACTCAAGAGCTATGCCCAGATCCAGCTTGGGAATTACACGGGTGCTCTTGCAACCATCGACCAGGGGCTTGCCATCGAGGAGACGGCCGTCCTCTGGAACAACCGGGGCTATGTCTCCTACCTGCAGGGGGATTATGCAGGCGCCGTGAAAGCATATGACCGGGTGCTGGAGATCGATCCTGCCTACACGGTTGCCCTGCTCAACAAGGGCAATGCCCTGATGGAACTACAGAAATATAACGATGCGATCGATGCCTATACCCTGGCGTTTGCTGCCGATAAGGAGGTAAATACCCTGAGCCATTCCCAGCGGGTGAAGACCTGGAACAACATGGGCAAGGCGTACTACAATCTGGGCAACTATTCGGGGTCGGCAGCTGCGTACAAGAATGCTCTTGTTGTCGAACCGGGGAATGAAACGGCAGCCTCCGGGCTGGCGATGGCAGAGCAGCAGGCACAGACCGGGACATACGTAACCATTGCCGCGGTTATTGCCGTTGTCATCATCTGCTGCATTGCAGTCCTGTACCTGGTGAAGAAAAAACCGGCTGCACCGGGAAAGAAAAAGACCGGAAAACCCGGAAAGTGATTTTTGTATATTCCTTTTTTCCTGCTCTGTTTTTTCCGGTTTCGCAATCTAATTCCTGGCCGGAAGCGAAGTGATTGCAAACGCTGCCGAGGTCTTGGAGAGAAGGGTCATCTCCGGATCGTCAGAGCGCACAAATCCTTCGGCAAAGGCAACCCGACGCCCTTTCCTGATCACCCGGCCTTCGGCTAAGATGACGCCGTTTTTGACCCCTTTGATGAATGTCGTCGATTCGGAGATGGTTGCAATCCCCTGCTCCGGGGCAAGCTCGGAGTAGAGGGCAAGGGCAAAGGCTTCGTCGGCAAGTGCGGTGAAGAGCCCCCCCTGGAGCCAGCCTGCCCCGTTGTGCATATCCGGCCGCACTTCCATGCGGAGCACGGCGACACCCGGGTCGACCCGGACAACATCGATTCCCATGAGGCAGAAGAAGGGATTGGCGAGCCTGCCCTGCGCCCGTATCTTATCGAGGTATGTATCCATCTGCACTAAGGATCGGCAACCGGGACGATGAACGTTACCTTCCGGGCTCCCGCTCATTTCTTTCGTTCAATCCTTCCATTCAATCGTTTAATACACCAGTACGCGAGAGTGTATGGCATGGAAGATGATGAGACACGCCAGATGCTTGCCGACCTGCTCTGGCTCAACGCGGTCATTGCAACCGAGCTGATCCAGGTCACCGAGAACACCTCCGCCATCCTGCGGAAGTCGCCGCCCCCTGCAAGCTGCCTTCGCGACCACAACGAGCTGAGGGCAACCGCACTTGCCATCGCACAGCGATACAAGCCGACAACCGCACTTCCCCGCCATCTCGGGGAACACCAGTAACGTTATGCGTTTCCCGCGCTTACAGGTATACCATGAAGATTCTCGTCGCCATTGCACCGGAACGGTACAGGGACGAAGAACTTGACGAGCCCCTTGCCGTATTCCGGGAAAATGAGATCTCCTGGGATATTGCCTCGACACGGAAAGGGACCTGCACCGGCATGCTGGGGGGCAGGGCGGAGGCAACGCTCAGCTTTTCAGACGTAATGCCGGACGCATACGATGCGCTCGTGATCATCGGCGGGGTTGGTTCAAAGGTCCATCTCTGGGGGAACCGCGATCTCGCCGGGCTGGCAACCGTATTTGCCGCAAAGAAAAAACCGGTTGCCGCAATCTGCCTTTCGCCGGTCGTTCTCGCACGGACCGGGATCCTCAAAGGCAGGAAGGCAACCGTGTTCCGCTCGCCGGATGCAGTCGCAGAGGTGAAACAAGGCGGAGCCGCCCTTACCGGACTTCCGGTAGTTACAGACGGAACTGTCATCACTGCCGACGGGCCCGATGCCGCTTCTGCATTTGGCAGGGCTGTTGTATCCCAGCTGATCCGGTAACCATCATCCCTGCCATGAGCGTCCCCGCAGATTTCCAGTACAGCCTTGTCATCCCGGCCTACAACGAGGAGCACAGGATCCGGGAACTCTTCGACCGGATCGACAGGTTTGACGGCGAACTTATCGTGATCTGCGACGGGGATGACAAAACTCCTGACGTTGTCGAAACGATTGCTGCCACCCGCCCCGATCTTGCCATCCGCTGCATCAGGTTCCCGCACCGGCTCGGCAAAGGGGGCGGGGTTCTCGCAGGCATGCATGCTGCTAAAACCCCGTTCGTGGGCTTTTTCGATGCTGACGGTTCGACCTCGGTGCATGAGATGGTGCGGCTCTTCTCCCTGCTGGGATCGTCCGACGGGGTCATAGGATCACGCTGGGTCGGGGGATCGGTGGTGACCATCCGGCAGGGCATTCTGCGCAGGCTGGAGAGCCGGGGGTTCAACTTCCTCATCCGGATCCTGTTCGGGCTCTCCTACAACGATACCCAGTGCGGCGCCAAGGTGTTCCGGAAACGTGCGCTCGACGCCGTCCTGCCCCGGATGCGGGCAACGGGGTTCGAGTTCGACGTGGAACTGCTCTGGCGCCTGAAACGTGCGGGATTTGTGGTCACGGAATCCCCCGTCGCATGGAAGAACACCGGCGATTCCCGGGTCCGGAGCTCCGACATGGCGCGGATGCTTGCGGGGCTGATCCGGGTACGGTTCACGAAGGACAACGGAGAAGGAGATGCTACCGGCAACCCGTGACGAGCAGAAGAAGGAGGCGTTCCGGCTCTTCGAAGACGGGAGATACCTGGAGTCCCTGCAGGTCTGCACAAAACTGCTGGAAACCGAAAAGGACCAGGCAATCGAGATTTTGCTTGCGACAAATCTCTTCTCGGCCGGGAAACTGGGCGATGCCGAAGCCTGCTTCCGCGATCTCCGGGAGAAGATGCCAGATTCAAGTTACGTGCACAGTTACCTTGCAAAGGTGCTTGAAGCGCGGGGCGACGACGGGGCGATCGCCGAATATGCCGCCGCCGTCCACCTCGACCCGGAGAACCAGGATGCCCTGAGAAGCTATGCCGGATACCTGCTCTCCCGCAGGGACTTCCGGGGCGCCCTCCCGGTGTTGCGACGGCTTGTCAGCCTTGGCAGGAAAGATGGGGATATCAGGAACCTTGTCCGTACCCTCGCAGGGGTCGGCAGGCCGGCAGAAGCGCTTACTGCGCACCGGACCCTGGCCGGGGACAAGGGATCCAGCCAGGAATACCTTGACGCGCTCATCCTCACCGGCGATTACCGCATGGCTGCCGCTGCGGCACTTGAAGCCTATCGCCAGAACAATGAACCCGCCCTGCTCCGGAAATACCTCTCTGCGCTCTCCCGGTACGATCCGAAGGCATCCCTTGAGGCATACCGGAATTATATGCTGGAAATATCCGACTGCGATATCCTTGCCGATTATGCAGTGCTCCTTGCCGCATCGGGCGAGCCGGAGAAAGCGCTGGATACCTGCTCCCTCCTCGTCGGCCTGTCGCCTTCCCCTGCGTACCGGCTCTTTGCCTGCAGCCTCACCGCAGAACACGGCGATCCCGCAGCAGCACTTGCCATGTACGAGCAGCTCATCGGGGATGAACTGCGGGCAAAGAACGATCTCAGCCTCCTTGCACGGATCATCGGCAATTACCGGGACCTTCTGGTAAAAACCGGGCCGGCCGACAAGGCCTTCGCAAGGTTCCTCGAAGTGGTCGCAGGGGATCCCAATGTCGCCAGCCTTGTCGGGACGGCACGGTTCTGCGAGAACCTTGGGAATATGCCGGAAGCGCGATCCTGGTACTACCGTGCGTACCGTGCCGACTTCCTGAACGGGGGTCTGGAATATGCAAGGTTCCTTGCCGATGCCGGCGAGTGCCGCGAGTGCGAGAAGGTGATGCTGTACATCCTCAATAACGTGAAACGGTCGCAGGACCTGTACCGGGTCGCAAAACTGGCCGTTGACGATGCCCGCAGGATGTTCCGGATGCAGAGGCTGATGGATGACCTGATCCGCCGTCTCGACGAACGGAGGATGAGCCTGGATACGGACGGGCTGGAGCTGCTCGCAAACGTATTCCTTACCGCAGCCCGCCGCTCGCTTGCGGAGTCCGATTTTGCCGGGTGCAAACGGTTCTGCTTGAAAGGCATCGACGTGCTCCCGGTTCCCACGGGAACAATCCAGCTCGAAGACTTCCTTTTACTCATAAAGGACTGCAAGGAGCGTGCGATTGCCGATCGCCCGGTGATGGACCGGCCGGTTATCCAGCAGAAGGTACCGGAAGTTCCGGTGATCCAGCAGATCCGCGACGAGCTGGACCTTGACGATCCGGAACAGAAGATTGTTGAATTCCTCCGTTCCCATAAAAGAGCAACGGAGATCGAGCTGCGAAAAGCTCTTGGCACACGCAGGGTTGCCGGGCTTGTCAACCGGCTCATACGCAAGGCGGCTGAGAAGAACATGACGATACTCACCAAACGTGGCGTCGGGGAAGACGGGGAGATCTACGAGTATGCCGGAAACTGAACCAGCACCCATCATGGACAGGGCAAAACTGGATAGCCTCAACATCATCAATGCGCTGCGCCGGGGAACGGTCCCCGCGGGCGGGCTGGAACGTATCGCCGTTGGCCTTGACGTTGAGGAAGGCGTGATAGGGAAACAGCTCGATTATGTCGCACAGGGCGGGGGGGATCTCAAGTTCGTCCGGGGCGATTACGGGAGCGGCAAGACCTTTCTTGTCGCCCGGGCACTCGAGATTGCCCGCACCAAGGGATTTGTCACATCCCATGTCGTCATCTCGTCGACCACTCCCCTGTATAAACTCCGGGCGATCTACCAACAGGTCTGCGCCGGCCTCCGGATGCAGGAAGAAGAGCACGCGTTAAAGACCCTTGTCGATAACTGGATCTTTGCCATCGAAGAACGGATCATGGCGGTGAGCGGAACCAGGACTGACGACGCAGCGCTCGAAGAAGCGACCGAAAAGGAGATCGAATCGGCGCTTGCCGGGATCTCGGAGATGAATACCGCGCTCGCGGCAGCCCTCCGCACGTACTACCGGGCCAACAATGCCGGGGATTTCCAGCTCGCGCAGGCGGCTCTCGGCTGGATCGCCGGGGAGCCGAATATCGGCCGCGACTTCAAGGCAAAGGCAAGCATCAAGGGTGACATCGACGATTCCGTTGCGCTTCCCTTCCTCCGGGGGATCGTAACCGTAATGCAGGGGGCCGGTTACAAGGGACTTGCAATTGCCATCGACGAGATGGAGACCACGCAGTCGCTTCCCAAGAACCAGCGCGACAAGGGATACCAGACGCTTGTCCAGATCATCGATGCACTGGACTCCGGCGGCATGCCCCGCTGCTTCTTCCTCTTCACGGGAACCCCGTCAATGTTCGACGGGTCACGCGGCATCCGTTCCGTCCCTCCCCTCTATGACCGGATCAGCATCGTTGAGACCGATTCTTTCAAGAATCCCCGCCAGCCCCAGATCGTCCTCTCCAGATTCGATACGAAAAAACTGGAACAGGTCGCCCTCAAGGTCACCGATATCTATGCGCAAGCCTACAGCGAAGTCGACCGGGAACGGATCTCCCACCGGTTTATCCGGGCGATGATCAAGAAGATCACGACCCGGTTCGGCGGGCGCGTCGATGTCATCCCCCGCATCTTCTTAAAGGAGTTCGTCGATGTGTTGGACAAGTGCGAGTTGTATGATACCTATAACCCGTGGGAGACCTACGAGTTCGATGCATCCCACCTCCAAGGGGAGCTGAAGAAAGAGGAAGAGGCCGTCATGGTGGTCGAGTTTTAAAGAAAGACCCGGTTTCCACATATTTTCCGCCAGATTTAATCCTTCCAGCAACCAAGGTGATCTCATGCGCCGGGAGAGACTCGCGATCCTTGCCGTAATTCTTGCCCTTTTCCTCGCGCCGTGTGCCGGTGCGATATCCATGACGCTCAACACGTCCGAAAACAAGGTGCATGTCGGCGACATGGTCAGGCTTTCCGGTTCCATTACCGGGGTAAAAACAATCGCGGTCTACCTCTTTTTAATCGGCCCCGGCCTGAGCCATGAAGGGGTCACGCTGGAGAATCTCAACGTGCCGATCGGGCGCGGGCTCTATACGACCGCTCCGGTCGACCTCGTAACCGGCCAGTGGACGTATGACTGGGATACGTCTGTCATCCTCGGTAACCTGAAACCCGGGAAGTACAAGGTCTATGCCACGTATGGCATGAGCACGTCCGTAGACCAGCTCATGGGTCCCAACAGCGACTATGACTATGCAACGACAGAAATCGAGTTTTTACCTTCTGAAACGCCGGCAAACGAAGTGCCGGTTCCCATAACGCTTCCGCTTACTGCGCTGCTGTTCGCTGCCGGGATCGTTACGATAAAACGGCTGGGGTAAGATACCCGAAAAGGTCTTTTTTAAAAAACAGATTTTTAATATTGTTCGGATTCAGCGTTTGCGCCGGATCCTGACCGAGTCGGCATGGGCGGTCAGTCCTTCCGCATCCGCAATGGTCTCGACGATGTTCCCGATCGACTCAAGCCCGTCCCGGTCGAGCATCTCGACCGTTGCGGTCTTTAAAAAATGCTGGACATCGAGGCCGGAGTAGGTCTTTGCATACCCCGCTGTCGGGAGGACATGGTTGGTTCCGACAGCGTAATCCCCGCAGGCAACCGCCGAGTATTTCCCGACAAAGATGGCGCCGGCGTTCCTGACTTTTGTTACGACCGGTAACGGGTCGGCAACCTGGATGGAGAGGTGTTCTGGCGCGATGATATCCATTGCCGCAACCGCTTCGTCGATATCCGCAACCACCGTGTACCCGCTGTTTTTGAGCGCCTGCAGGATGATCTCCTTGCGTGGCGCCCGCGCCGCCATGTAATCGACCTCCTTTCCCACCTTGTCGGCAAGTTTCTTGTCGGTCGTGATAAGGATGCAGGCTGCATTCGGGTCGTGTTCCGCCTGTGCAAGGATATCGGCTGCGACGATTGCAGGGTCGGCGGTGTCGTCGGCAAGGATCCCGATCTCGGAAGGGCCTGCGGGGAAGTCGATCTCGGCGTACTCGCGGAGCATCATCTTTGCAAGAGTCACGTAGACATTGCCGGGCCCGACGATCTTCTGGACGGGTTTTATGGTCTCTGTGCCAAGGGCCATCGCGGCGATCGCCTGGGCGCCTCCCGCGTTGTAGATCTCGGTTACCCCGGCGATATCGAGCGCAACGAGGGTTAACGGCTTGATGGGGGGAGGGGAGCAGGCGCAGATCTCCCGGACACCGGCAACCTTTGCCGGGACTGCACACATCAGGGCGGATGAGGGATATGCTGCACGCCCCCCGGGCACATAGAGCCCGACCCGTTCGAGGGGGGTTGTCTTGACGCCGAGGACGATGCCGGGTTCGATGGTATCCAGCCAGAGATCCCGCGGGCGCTGGAGTTCGTGGAACCGTTCGATACGTGCCTCTGCCTCGATCAGGCTCTCGACAATATTGGTATCGACTTCATCGTATGCGGCTTCCCGTTCCTCATCGGAGACCGCGACACTCTTCAAGTCACAGTGCTTCTTTGCCAGGTCCTTTAAGGCCGCATCGCCTTCAGTGCGGACCCTGCCGATGATCTCCGTGACCGTTGCACGGGCATCTTCAAGGCTGGATTTCCTTCCGGCGACCCAGGCATCCACCTCGACTGCCTTCCACATAGTGGGATTATCTTATCCGGGAAGGATTGTTAAGGTTTCGGGGAGACAACCATCGCGTAAGCGATGGTTGGCTGGAGAAGAACGCGATAGCGTTCTTCGACCAGACTCTCTTCGCATCAGCAATGGGGAACTGGAGGAGAATGCATCTGCATTCTTCGACCTGACCCTATTCGCGTAAGCGATGGTTGGCTGAAGAATGTTGAAAGTCATCAGACTTGAAACATGAGAAGACCAAAAGGTCTTCGAAGAATGCATCAGCATTCTTCGACTGGACGACCAGCGGGCAGCGTTCTTCGGCACCAACCTCGCATCAGTCCCCGTAGAAGAGGGTCCGTGACTTCGAATAATTCATGAAGGCGTATTTCCCGTTCTCCCGCCCGTTGCCGCTTCCGCCCATACCGCCGAAGGGAATCTCCGGGGGAACGCTGACATGCCGGTTCACCCAGACGATACCGGCACGGACTTCCCGGAAGAACCTGCCGATGACCCGGGTGTCATGCGTCCAGACAGACGCCCCAAGCCCATACGTAGTATTGTTGGCATACCGGATGGCAGTGTCAAGATCGGGGAAGGGAACCACCGGGAGCACCGGGCCGAATACTTCCCGTGTCAGCAGCGATGAGTCCTCCGGAACGCCGGTCACGATTGTCGGCGGGTAAAAGTACCCTTCCCCGGGCAGGTTCTGAGCCGGTTCCCCGCCGGCATAGACTGTCCCTTCCTGCCGGTCCTGTACCTGTTCCACGAGAGTTCGGATCTGGTCGAGCCCTGCCCGGTTATTGAGGGGACCCATCCGTACCTCCGGGTCGAGGCCGTTCCCGAAACGGAGGGCCCGGACCTCCCTCGTGATTTTTTGCAGGAATTCTTCGGCAACGGTCTCATGGACAAAGAGCCGCTTTACCGCAGAACACACCTGCCCCGCATTGTAGAACCGGCCATGGACCGCCCCCTTTACCGCCGCACCAATATCGGCATCCGGCATGACGACCATCGGGTCGGATCCCCCGAGTTCAAGGGTAGCCGGGATCCCTGCCTTTGCAGCCAGTGCACAGACATGCCCCCCGGTCTCCACAGAACCGGTGAAGGAGAGCGTGTCGATGCCCTTCTCCCGGACCAATGCCTCCCCTGCCTTGTCACCGGTACCTGTGACGACATTGAGAACCCCGGCCGGGAGTCCGGAACGTTCAAGAATTTCAGCAAGACGGAGCACGGTCAGGGGAGCAGTAGACGAGGGTTTGAGGACGAGGGAGTTTCCGGCAAGGAGGGCCGGGGCAGTCTTCCAGGCCATGATGAGCGCCGGCATGTTCCACGGGATGATCGCACCACAGATGCCGAGCGGTTCCTGCCGGACGATTGCTCCCGATCCGGCGCCCAGGTCGATGAACTGGTCCATGCCCTGTGCTGCACAGGCTGCATAGTATTCCAGCACGTTGCAGAACCCACGGATCTCGTCTGTTGCTTCCCGGAGGGGCTTGCCCTGTTCCATCGTGAGCAGCCGGGCAAGATCATCGGTCTGCTGCCGGCCCGCCTGGGCCGCTGAAAAGAGTACCTTCCCGCGATCCCGGCTCCGGGTATTCTTCCAGCTTTCGAATGCCATTTTAGCGGCATCCGCAGCATTGCGGACATCCCCGGCAGTACCGCGGGGGATGGTTGCGATCTCCTCTCCGGTGGCCGGATTTCTGACGGCAATCATCCGTCCGTCAAGGGCTGGAACCCCGGCTCCGTTGATCCTCATCAAAACATCTGTCATACCCTGCTCCTTTCAGTCAGTACCAGAAGTACCTCTGGGGGGCAATGAGGATATGCATCCTGTCGCTGGTTGCGAGAATGCCAGATAATACTTCCTGAAGGGGTAATGAAAGGGAATTCCGGTTTTATAGAAATGCATGAGGGTACGGAGAAATCAGGAAGTGTTGGTAAAAATGAGAAGAGGTAAAAAAATTAAAGTTTCTTATACAGATTTCCGTAGATAATCTGGCCCTTCCGCTTCTTCTTGCGTTCGCCGGTATCGCCGATGAAGTGGGCAAACTTTGCCTTGGCGCCATCGATCTCGATCTCCGCTTCACCCGCAGGCTTGAAGCCGGGCATCATCACGTCAATCGTACCGAAGACGATGATGGTCCCGTCGACCATCTGGCCGCCAAGCTTGCTCTTCGCATTGCCCTTGACAATGACCTTGCCGCCCTCGGCATGGGTCATGACATGGACGTCGATGTTGCCATTGATAACAATCTCGCCGCCGAGCATGTACATCCCGACATCGCTGCCGGCATTGCCCTTGACAAGGATCTTCCCGCCGGACATGCCACGCCAGTCGCCACGGTATGCCGTGCCGAGGTAATTGCCGGCATTTCCTTCAATGACCAGCTCGCCGCCCTTCATACCGGTGGCGGCGAATGCCGCGACATTGCCCTTAACAAGGATCTTCCCACCGGTCATCCATGCGCCGACATACTGGTCCGCGCTTCCTTCGACGACGATCTCACCGGCACTCATCTTCATGCCGATGTACTTGACCTTCGTTACATCGCCCTTGACAACGATCTTCGTATCAGCGGCGGTTGCGCCTGCATTTCCGTCGATGTCGAAATGCTTGCCAAGAGTCGAGGTCGTGTTGCCCTCATATACGTGCAGCTCCGCGATCTGCGAGGCATTCTTCCCGGCAAATTTGTCGGGGGAGATGTTGTCCGCCTCAAGGTACAGCCCGGGCGAATTCTTCATGGTTAAGGTTACGGTCTCCATGATGCACCTCACTGACCCGCGTCCACTTCAATCGCATAGGGATTGGGGACGATGTGATGTCCAAGCGCCTCGTAATTCGCACGGGATACGCTGTAGTACTTCAGGAATTTTTCCTGGATGTCGCGCATGACCTGCGGGTTCTCCTTCGTCTTTGCGTTGACCCAGAGGGTGCGCTTGTTGCCGTTGCTGACAATCTCGCCGTCTGTCACGACCTCGACGCCGCTCTTGAAGACGTGCGACGCCTTCTGGAACGCGGCCTCGATCTGGTCGGGGTCTGCAACCGGTTTGTCCGGGTTGAAGTTGTAGACGACGACATCGGCATCCATGCCAGGCTTCAGGCCGCCAATCATCGAGGAGAGCCCCAGCGATTTTGCAGGACCGGCACGGGTCATCTGGGCAATCTCGTAGAGCGAGATCTCGCGGTCGAGGGTGCCGATTGCGGACTGGGAGAGCACCTTGTCCTTGTGCTTGAAGGCGTTGATCTGGGTTTCGCGGGCTTTTGCCGACATCAGCCACTTGATGACCCGGGGGTACCGGGTGAACGGGCCGGCGTTCGGGTGGTCGGTGGTGATGAAGCAGCGCATCGGGTCCTTCATCATCAGCGGGATCTCGATGCCGACTGCCCACTGGATGGCGCAGACTGAGATTGACGGGCTGTAGATGTACGGCACGACACCGGCCGCGGTTTCGAGTTCCACGTCGACGTTTGCCCACTTGAGGTGGTTGAGGCCGGTGAGGTGGTGCTCGAACGGGCCGTCAGCCGTCATTGTCGTGGTCTCATCGAGGGTGACGTTGCCGGTATCGATGGTGATATTCTTGTTCTTGTTGACGTAGTCGGTGACTTCCTTTGCCTTGGACTCGAAGTCGCCCCAGTTGGTTCCGCCATAGGAGTGGAACTGGGTGTGGGTCAGGTGCAGGACCTGCTCGCGGCCGAACTTGTTCTTTGCCTTGATACCCTCGGCGATCTTCAGGGTGTCGAGGGTTGTCTCGTAGTTGCCCGGGTTCCCGAGGTTGTTCGGGTGGATATGCATAGAATGGGGGAGCCCGAGGTACTCGTTTGCTTCGATGAGCCCCTTGATGATCTCGGCAGGCGTGATGTCAAAGTACGGGACAGGGTCATTGACGGTCAGGCAGTTCAGCCCCCAGCCCCATGCTTCCGTGCCGCCGGGGTTGACGACTTTTACCGCATACCCCTTGGTTGCACGGAGCAGCCATGCGATGTACGCCGCGGTGTTCTCGATCTCCTGGTTCTTGAGGTACTCAAGGACGAACCAGTTGTTCCCAAAGACCGGGAATGCAGCCTCATCGATGATGGGTGTGTCGCGGATCTCCTCATGGACATGCCGGGAGAAGAGCGGCGGCATGGCAGCTTCCATGCAGGTGGTGTAGCCCATCTTTGCGTACTCGTAGCCGGTCTTGAACGTGGTCGGGATGGAGAATCCTCCGGCCATCCGCTGGTTGCCTCCCTTCGGGACGTAGGAGAAGAGCTTGTCCTCAGGGCGGTAGATCCGGCCGAGGTTGACCTTGGGACCTGCGATATGGGCGTGGATCTCGACGGCACCTGCCATCACGGTCTTGTCCTTTGCATCGACGACCTTTGCCGAGGAACCGACCTTGTCGACGATCTTGCCATCCTTTATCGCGATATCTTTCTTGTCCCCTTTGATGCCCTGGACCGGGTCAAAGACATGGCCGTTTTTGATGATATATTCCGACATGATTACTTTACCCCCTTGATCTTTTTGACACGGTCCCGGACCATGGTCAGGAACTCCTCGTCGGTCTTCATGCCTTCCGGCGGTTCGACAACTTTTCTTGTGTCAATCGGGACGTTGTCCATACGATAGGCGTTGCCGCCGACTTCGATGCCGACAAATGCAACCGGCACATGGAGCTTCGAGACACCGGAGGTCGGGGTCTGGTGCGGGTCGATGCAGACCGAGGGGATCTTCGCAAGGTGCTTGACGCAGCTGATCGGGAAGTGGGCGCCGGGATCGCTTGCGATGGTGAGCATGGCGTCAACTTCGCCCCTCGCGAGGAGATCGATCGTGCTGGTGTCGCCGGGGTTGTACCGGGCAAACCCGCGGGAGAGATCGACGGAGTAGGGGAATCCGAACTGCCATGCGAGCACTTCACCGGAACCGGTGACGTTGTAGTGCCCGCGCATCGGCATGATCGAGTACTTCGTGAACTCGTTGAGGTGCTTTGTTAACGCAATCGCCTCGTCGATGTTGTGGTTCTTGGAAAGGGTCTGGGTGACACCCATGCCGAAGAAGATGATCCCGAACCTGCCGCTCTTGAGGACGTCGGCAACCTCGCGGATCTTCTCTTTCGGGACGCCGGCGACGACGTCCGGGAGCCATTCGTTGTTCAGGGCGACCCGGAGGGCGTTCAAGAGCTCGTAATCGCGCCCCTGTTCGATCTGGATGTGGATATCAGCAAGTCTTGCCGTATCGGTGAGACGGGGGTCGACGACGACGACCTTGCGGCTCTTCTGTCCTTTGCCGGTGAAGAACCCGCGCGGGAAGATGGAGTACCGGGACATGTGTCGGGGGTGGGCATGGGCCGGGTTGCAGCCCCAGAATATGATGCGGTCGGCACGGTTCTTGATCTCCCCGAGCGTGCAGCTCGGGAGGCCGATATCCTGCACGGCAATCAGCGTCGTGCCATGGCAGACGGCGGCGGTGTTGTCGACGACAGCCCCGCACATCTCGGCAATCTCGTGCCCCATGCTCTGCGCTTCGCAGTTCGTTGACGACCAGCCGTACATCAGGGGCTTTTTGGCACCTGCGAGGATCTTGGCGGTATAATCGGCGGCCTCTTCGTAGCTTACCTCCTTCCAGCTGCCGTCTTCCTGCCTCATGCGGGGGCGAGTCAGGCGGTCTTTTGCCTGCGAGTGCATGAACTTCGCGGTCCCGATCACGCAGGCATTGGCGACTTCAAGGATCTGCTTCCCGTCATCGGAGACGGTGACCTCGAGATCGTCGCACAGCGTGCCACAGAACGGGCATACAACATCAGTGACTGCTTTCGTCATCCTACTTTCACCCCGCATTGCTTCTGCACAAGTTCTATCCCGAGAAGGATCGGTTCGTTGATCGCAACCTCAACGGTCACCGGCGTCCCTTTGAAGGTTGGCATGCCGGTCGAGTACGTGTTCGGGTTGACTACGGAGTTCGCCCACGGCCCCATGGGGATGAACCCGACACCCGGGTGCGGTCCCTGGGTTGTCTCGATTGCCTTGACGACAACAGTGCCGTATTCGCTGGTCACCCGGACATTGGTGTTCTTCCAGGCTCCCATTTTCTTAAGATCCGACGGGTCCATCTCGATGATCCCGCAGGCTGTGCGGTAGGTCGGCTTCTCCTTGCCGGTTTCAATGCACATACCCTGCTGGATGGTGCGCCCGGATATCAGGTTCAGGGAAATCTTGTTTGCCATGTGTTGTTCCTCGTCCAGAAAATCCGATCAGACGGTTGCCTTGGTCCCGGCCTCACCTTTTCCGGAGAGCCGGATAACATCGTACGGGCAGGCTTCGACACAGACGCCGCACCCTGCACACAGCTCGGAGTTGACATCCAGAGAGACCGAGATGCCGTTCTTCACCTTGTAGATCTTCTCTTTTGTTACCGGATCGAGCGTATAGAGCTCGAGGGCATTCACCGGGCATGCGGCAACACAATTACCGCAACCGGTGCATCGTTCCATATTCACGTGTACTGAAAACGCCATTGACATCACGACTTTAACGTCGTAATTCTCCGGTTAAGCAGGGGATTTATTAAATCTTTGTAAAATTACAATCGATTAATCAATTTATGTATACCAGAAAAAAATTCTCAGTTGGAAGTTTAACAAATTTTACGGAGGGTGAAAAAACAACACATTCGGTTGATAAATTCCTGTTGCTCCCATCACTTTCAGGTACCCCCGGATCTTGTTTTCAGCAATTTTCTGGTCGCGCGCACAGGGTTCCGGAACGAAATGCCCCGTCGCAGATCTCCTGCTGTTCCGGGGTCTTTCATTCCACGGTATGCTGTATACCTGTTTCCACAGTATCATATCCTCCAAGACGATCAAGGATTTCCTTAAACTCTGCAGATTCGATGGCTGATATGAGGGCTGAAACACGAGGATCCCTGAGATGCTCCTTCCGGATTGCAATCTCGTACCGCTCCTGTGCAACCGGAACGAAAGGGAGATTAAGCGCCTTTGCAGCGCTGTACACACACATCCCTGCATCCGCCTCCCCGCTCCTGACGGCAAGGGCTACCGCGATGTGCGTCGTTGCCTCGCGGTCATACCCCCGTATTGCCGACGGGGAGATCCCGGCCTTTGCCAGTTCATGGTCCAGCAGCATCCGGGTACCGGACCCTTTCTGCCGGTTGATGAAGGTGTGGTCCGGCAGGTCATGGAAGGTGAGCCCTTCCCGGGAAACAACGCCCTGCCCGCGTCCTGCAACGGTGACGAGAACCGTATCGGTCCCGGGCAGGTACTTCCTTATGTATTCCGTGTTATAACTCCCATCGGCTGAGAGCAGGTGCGTCGGTGCTGCGTGACACTCATCCTTCATCAGTGCGAGGATCCCTCCCATGCTCCCGACATGGGTGGAGAGGAGCGGAATTCCCGTTCGCTGGAGCAGGTTGGCAAGATGGTCGATGACCGGATCATGGCTCCCGGTCAGGAGAAGGGATGCCGCTGCATCGCTCTCCTGCACCATCAGCCGGGCCGGCACCTCTTCCCCCGCTTCGAATCCTTCCGAACCGGCCGGAAGCGCAAGGTACGCGTTTGCCCGGACGGCACTCATCTGAACGCCTGCGCCCCGTGACTGGGGAGCAACCACCCAGCGATTCCCGATCTTCCCAAGCGTACAGAGCACAAATTCATCGGAGCCGATCTCCTTTGAGATCGTTGTGGTGATCCGTGCTGGGATCTCTTCCGGCTCCGGTACATACAGGCCGAAGTTCCGTAAAAACGGCAGGAGGATCTCCCGGAGAACCGTGAATGCGGAGAGCGGGTACCCCGGCATGCCGATCACCGGTTTTCCCTCGATCCTGCCGATGATTGCGGGCTTGCCGGGCTTGATGGCAATTCCGTGGACGAGCACCTCGCCAAGCTCGCCGATGACATCGGCCGTGAAATCCCGTGTCCCGGCCGAGGAACCCGCAGAGATGATGACAATCTCGTTCTCGCGGACGGCGCTCCGGACGGCTTCCCGGATCAGGGCAGGATCGTCCTTTACCATCGGGTACCGGATGCAGGTGACCCCGGCCTCCGAGAGCATCGCGGCCGCCATGACCGTGTTGCTCTCGACAACCTGCCCGGGCATGGGCCTTATCCCGGGGGGCACGAGTTCGCTGCCTGTCGGGATAAGCCCGGCACGGACGGAGATGACATCGATCCCCGTCATCCCGTACGTGGCAAGCGCCCCCAGTTCATGGGCACGGATCCGGTGTCCCGCCGGCATGGCCATCTCGGACTCGGCGATGTCCTCGCCCGCCGGCCGGACATGCTGCCACGGGGCAGCTGCTCTCCGGATGGTGAACCGGTCGCCTTCGACCCAGACCTCCTCGATCATGATGACGGCATCGAAACCCGGGGGCACCACATTACCGGTGTTCACCCGGACCGCCCGCGGGAGGGTAACTGGGTGCTGCTCCAATGCATCGCGGGTATCGGCGCTGATAACCGCAATCCCGTCCATTGCCGCGACATGGATCTCCGGAACAGAATACCGGACAATGATCGGGGCGGCGGTGACACGGCCTGCAGCCGATTCCAGGGGAATCCGGGAAATCTTCGGCGTGCACGCAAATTCCCGCGAGAGCAGGGCACGGGCATCGTCAAGCGATGTTACCTTTAAGTACCGTTTTACCACAGGATCACCTCAACGCTGCTTCCCTTCTCCAGTCCTTCACTTTCCGCCGGTATCCTGATGATACCGTCGCTTGCTACGAGGGTGTTGAGGAGCCCGGATTTACCAAAGACCGGCGTTGCAATACCATCGTCAAGCCGCATGCGGACATAATCCTCCCTGCCACGCTGGGAGGGGATGTTCAGGGCAAGGGTCGCCTGCCGGGTCTGTACCTGCGGTTTATCGACACCGAGCATGCGGTCAAGGAGCGGCCGGACGATGGCGATGAGGACGATATATGCAGAGGCGGGGTGGCCGGGAAGACCGAAGACAGGTTTTCCGGAAATCCTGCCGATGATCGTCGGCTTGCCGGGGGCGATGGCAATCCCGTGGATGAGCACCTCGCCTTTTGCTGCGATCACGCCGGCGGTCATGTCCCGGTCATCCTTCGAACTCCCGCCGGATAAGAGGACAAGATCGCACTCTGTAACCGCCCGCCCGATGACCGATTCGAATGCTGCACGTTCGTCCCTGACAATCCCGTACTGTTCCGGGATGCACCCATATCCTTTGAGAAATGCCCCGAGCATGGTGGCATTGGCATCCCGCACCTGACCGGGACCGGGAACCTGCGTATAGGGGACCAGCTCGTTGCCGGTCGATATGATCCCTACGACAGGACGCCGTGATACCGGAACGGAGACGCAGCCTGCCGCGGCAAGGACACCGGCATCCTGCGGAGAGAGCCGGCGTCCTGCCGGAAGCACCGCCTCCCCTTTTTTGAAATCTTCGTTGTGCAGGAGGACGTTCTCGCCGTGCGCAACAACTTTCTTCACAAGGATTGTATCGCCGGCGGGTTCGGTATGTTCGACCATGACCACGGCGTCAGTCCCGGCAGGCAGCAGTCCCCCCGTCGGGACATAGATACATTCCCCGGGTCCTGCCCGCAGGGAATCCGAAGGTCTTCCCATCGCAACCCTGCCGGCACAGCGAAGGATGGCCGGGATGGATTCACCTGCCCCGGTTGTATCAGACGCCCGCACGGCATACCCGTCAACGACAGACCGGTCGAAGCCCGGGATATCAATATCCGACACTGCCGGTGCCAGAAGCACTCTTCCGGCCGCCTGATCGAGGGGGACGCGTTCCGTAACAGGAGAGGGGGCGATCTTCAGGGCAGTTGCAACAGCCTCAGAAACGGGAACAACATGCAGGAACCGGGTCATAGGATGCAGATCCACCTCATTATTATCCAAGTACTAATGGTACACGCTCGCTAATGGCGTTTACTCAACAAGATACTACTGAGAACCAATCAGAACGTAAGGAAGGTGCGTATAATCTCCTGCTGATGCCGGGTATACCTGAAATATGCATTCATAACCCGAGGCAGGATTTCCGGCATTAGATCCCCTGATGAGGCTGATGACCTCCCCCGTTGAGGCGATTCTTATCGTTCATCTCCCGGCGGGTAAGATCACGGTATGGACGAGGGGCATCGGGATTTTCCATGTTCACCGGAACCGCCCGTCGCTCCGGAAAGACTCCGCCGCATGGTAATTCTTCTCCAGCCACCCGCTCTTTGAATCCGGACAGGAGTCGAAGGACGGGACATACGGCTTGATATCAGGCATGGAAGTGAGATCAAGGACATCGAAATCTTCGATTGCAAGCGTCCTTCCGTTCCTTTTTGGTAAGCCGGACAAGGATCCGGGTCTTTACAGGAACATCGGATCCGCTTTCAGGGAGTCCCATTATATAAAAGCCCGACAAAACCATTTTACATTTTTAATAACAGATACAGAGTATCAGCCCCGTGAATTCCGACTATGGCATCCAATTCTTTTCTCTTTGGCGAAGAACTCACCGTTGAACGCCTGTCATGGCTGGCCGAATCGCTCAAGAACTTCTTCGTCACGATCCATCCCGATGCCCTCCGCCACCCCTCACGGGAAAAGGATCCGTTCTTCGTCTTTTTTTTAACCGGGGATTCGCTCTACAGCCTCCATGATGAGGAGACCCTGCGGCTGTGGGACATCATCCTCTCGCTCCCTTCAGTCAGGCTTGTCTGCGACCGGGAAGAACTTGATCTCCGGGGCCTTTCCATCTCCTCCCTGAAGATGAAGTACGCGGGCAACGTCTCCGACCAGAACGGCCGACAGAACAGTTCTCCAAGGTCGTTCTGGCGGGAAGTCGTGCGGGTATGGCGCCGGCATGAACCCGAATCCGGTGTCTTCGGGTTTTTCCAGCTCTCCTCACCCTACATGAACCGTCCATGCCAGTACTCCCTGACCTGCCTCCATGCTGCTGTCGAGGAGCAGATGTCGCCGGAAGTATACGGGTATCTCGACGGCATTCATATCAGCCATATCAACCAGAAGCCGGCAGAGTACAAGAATATCGGCGAGGGTTTTTTGGATCTTGAACGGTTTGCAGGGAAGATGAACCTGCCGTTCCTGATGCTTGCATGCAGCAGGTGTGCCGATGCACGGGGCTACAGCACATGGGATGACGGGAAAGGGATCATTATCTCGAACTGTACCCTGGAACCGTGCAGGATCCGGAACCTGAATGTGATGATCGACCGTTTCTCCAAGGGGCACCCTATTGCCGGGGAGTCCTCAGGGATCATAGGGATTGCAAAATCTACAGAGATCCGGCCGGAGAACTGGGGAAGGAAAGGATCTCCCTCACCGTCCCTGGTAATTCTTGTCACACGCACTCCGTATGGGACCGAGTACACCTTCGGTGCATTGTCGTTTGCCATCGCAACGGCTCACCAGGGCATTGCAACCCGGGTCATCTTTCTTGAGAATGGCATCTACGCGCTGACCGGTACCCACGGGGCAGAGTTGGACGATGTCTTCTTCAATATGCAGGATGTGATCGATGCCGCATCCGGAAGCGATAACCTTGAACTCTATGCGCATGTCCCTTCCCTGCAGAAACGGAATATCCAGAAGAATAAACTGCTCAAAGGAGTCCTGGATATCGGGACTCAGGAACTCGCGCAACTGCTCTTCTCCGCACAAAATACGGTTGACGGGAATCACCAGCGGATCTTCTTTTTCTGAAGGGATCTCAAATTACGGATGGACTTTCCCTTGTGAATACCGGGTAGCGTGCACAACGTGCTGTAAGGAGGTTATTAGCAATTCTCCTTGATTTTTAATCCGGGCTTTTTCCCGCTATAAAAAAAGAAATTAATTATTTTTTGGGAACCGGGTTGAAGACGTTCTCGTAGATCATGTCGCTTCCGG
>CAZNLI010000001.1:0-97177 GCA_964574125.1 uncultured Methanoregula sp. | reverse complement strand
GATATGTGCCCCCGGGCGATCTCGGGGATTGTGTTGGTGTCGGAGTTGGTGTCGGAGTTGGTGTCGGTGAGGTAACCGTAAAGAGATCCTCGCCAATACCGGTCTGTCCGTCGGGATTGATTACAACGACGCTCCAGGTTCCTGCCGTTGCCCCGGTCACCGGCAGTGTACAGGTAATCTTCGTTGACGATTCAACAGTTGCAGTCGTCGTGATATTCGTGTAACCCGGGCGTGTCAGCCTGACCGTTGTTGTCCCGACAGGATTGAAGTTTGTCCCGGAGAGGTTCGTGATGGCGACATCCGATGTATTGACCCAGCCTGAGGGGGTAATCCCGGTCACGGTCGGGGCCGGAACCGGTTCACTGACATTCAATACATAGACCTTCCCCGCAAAGGGAACACTTTCAGCGACCGCAAACGGTGCTCCGGTAGCAACGGTCGTTCCATAGAGCGAGATCGCTCTTCCGAAATGAGCACCGTCAGAGAGATCCGAGGCATTGAACCTCACCGCCTCAGACCCGGATCCTCCTGATGTTTTATATACATATACCTGACCGGCATCGGAAATACCGGAGGGATCAGCCCCGTATGCGCCGATGACTGCCATATCGTTCCGGATCGAGACGGAGCTCCCGAAGTACGCATTGGACGATGCATCCGGTGCAGTGAGTGCTGCCGTTCCACTCCAGACTCCTCCGGAATTTGTAAAGATGTATGCCTGGCCTGCATTGGAAACCCCCGGGTCGGTATACATCGCTCCGACGATAATTGTATCGTTGTCGATTGCAACCGAATTTCCGAAACGGGCACCGACCGACTGGTTTGTCCAGGCACTGAGATTTGCCGTCCTGCTCCAGACCCCGCCGGATCTTTTATAGACATATGCCTTGCCCGGGGCAGTGGACGGGTTGCCTGATGGTGCCTGATATGCCCCTACAACCAGCGTGTCATTGTCGAGCGACACCGAACTCCCGAAATTGACGGAACTCTTCTGATCCGGTGAAGTAATGTTCGCAGTCTGGCTCCAAATCCCTCCGGCATATTCGAAGACATATACCTGACCCATGGATATCCCGTTCAGGCTTGCCGACGGCGCCCCGACAATGATCGTGCCGTTGCTGACGGAAACTGCACTCCCGAACCCGGCACCGGATGATTTATCCGAGGCATTAAGATACGCCGCAAAAGTCCAGCTGCCCGCGTCTTGTTTATAGACATAAGCCTGACCGGCGTTAGGTACATCAGATGGATCTGCCTGATACGCCCCGATCACTGCAATGTCATCATCAAGGGCAACCGAATTTCCGAACCGTGCTCCTTGCGAGGGAACAGGATCGCTCAGATTTGTCACGTAGTTCCAGGTCCCGCCAATGTTTTGATAGACATATGCCTGTCCGGCGTAGATGAGACCGCCGGACGTGGCGCCATCTTCACCGACGAGTATCGTGGTATCGTGAACCGAAACCGACCATCCGAACCTGCCATTGTTCAGTGGATTTGGGGAACTGAAGGATGCCACCTGCGTGGCAATGAACGGATCGATTGTGACCGGGTATCTGGCGCATGTATCGTCTATCTGCCAGATAAGCATGGAGCCGGAGAGTGCCAGGTTGGCTGGAAGCTTCCGCCCGTCCGCATCCCACGCTGCAAGTCCTCCATAGGATAATGCCGGACCCGACGAATCCGAGAATATCACGGTCTGGCCGGCAAGAACCGGTTTGAGATTTCCGGTAAGAATATATGAAACAGTGATTGTCCCGGACCCTCCCGGCGGATCCGTGATAATCAATCCCTGCTCAATCCCGGTATCGTTACTGACATACCATTCAGTGTAATCGGGCCGGAGAATATCCAGCCGTGTTGTATTTGGCCGAATCATTCCCGGTGTTACTGGCCGGATAGACCTATCAGTCCGGCCGATACCGGCGAAGTGCATCATCACCGAACCATTCGTGCAGTTGACGATCAAGGTCCCGGAGCTTGTTGCAGCAATGCCGATTCCCTGACGGGAATTATATGCGGACCAGATGATCTCCCCATGTGATTTCGGTTGAACACGGCGGATTATGGGGTCATTGTGTAATGAATCATCACCCAATTCAGACAGCTGCCCGGGCATGAAGAGATTTACTGCTGAAATCCCCGGTATACCCGCCAGAATAATCAGGATAATGATACCTGCTCGTATAAGCCGCAACTTCATTCCCTTATCTGGTTTTATGAAAGTTCTTCAGAAATTGCATGGAACCGGGTTTACGGAAGTTCGATTTTCAGAAAATACCCTGCTCACATGTCTGATATCCAAAGTAATAGCCAGTTATACAATTCACTGATTTATATTCAAAATATAAAAATTTTCCAGAACTGAATTTTCTTATGCAACAACTTGAACAGAAAATAGTAACGGGATTCCCGTTGCTTCCAGAAATTTTTGCAGGAAAATATGGGTTCACGATACCCGGCATGCACGGAATTACTCCAGTAATGCTCCAACGTTCGAAAGACGGGTTGTTATGTTTTGGATCGGCTCCGACTCTGATCAGATTTATCAACTCATCAGAGATGACCAGATTGCTGATTCGATCATCCCGATCCGTTCCTAAAAAACAGAAATCATCGGAAATGTGTATCAAAAGGAAATGATTCTAATGGCGGAAGATCCTAAATACCGCGGATGACATCCGGATGTTTTGGCGGAACAACCCTGCAGCGCTCCGTGCGATGGAGATCACGGACGAAATTTTCCGTGAGCTAGGACCCGGATACCCTTATCCCCGTTCCAATCCACGTATTCATGACTAATCCGGATCGTGCATTCCATGTTCTTTTTCTTCCATGTCTTTGCCGGGATTGTTCTCGCCCTCCTTCTCGCTCAACAGTTACACGACAGCCGCATTGTCCTGCCCTGCATCATCGGCGCATTCCTCCCGGATCTCATCGATAAGCCGCTCGGATATCTCCTCTTTGCAGACTCCGTAGGAAACGGCAGGATCCTGCTGCACAACCTTTTCCTTGTCCTCATCCTGCTCGCGATCGGGTGCATTGCCTGGAAACGCATGGCCCGCCCGGAAGTGTTCGCGTTTACCGTTGGCCTCATTAGTCACCAGATCCTCGACCTGATGTGGACTGTCCCGGAGAACTGGCTCTTCCCGTTCTACGGGCCCTTAACATACAAAGGCGGAAGCGATATAGCCCACGATCTTTTACAGGACGAGATCAGCCTCGGGTCGGAATGGGTCGTTGCGATCGGAATCCTCTCCGCGGTCCTGCTGCTCCTCATCACAAGACATACCGGGAGCACCATCCCGCGGCACCGGCCCCTTGTTGCCGGGCTTCTTCTGGCAGGTACTTTCATGTTCGTCGTTCTTGCAACAGGAGCATTCGTGGCCGGAATCTGCGGGACGCCGTTTACCGCACAAACCGTTTATACTCTATTCGGGTGGCTTGAGCCGGCCCAGTCCGTCGCAGGCGGGATCGTCTTTTTTATGGCGGCATATCTTCTCTGGAGTACCCGTCGCAGGCTCCTTGCCGCCGCTCCCGGGCAGGGATGTTCTGACAGAACAGGTTTGAATTGTTTCCAAGGTCTCCTGTGACAGGCTCCGGGAACCGGGATCGGTCAGGGACCCCGTAATCTCATCCCGGTGCAGGAGGGCGGATCTATGCTCTTTTTCAGTTGATGGAATTCCGATACTCTTTGCGGGTCACAATCGATAAAGAACCCGGCCGGGTAACACGTTCTCATCGTTTGTGGTATTCTGGCCTTTTCCGAACCGTTCCCTGCGCCATCCCGGGACTTCGGGCAGGGCCGGTTCCAGCCCTTCATCATCCGCTGGTAAAATGACCGGTTCCTCCGGTTCTATCCTCCCAATCCCGCCCGGCAAGACAATTTATCACGTCAGAATTAAAACAAATTACATTCAGTGATTGCATCGAAACCCTATGATTTCAGTCCTCTGTGTCGACGATGAACCCGGGTTCCTCGAACTTGTAAAGGAATTCCTCGAAACGGACAAGGAATTCTCAATCGATGTATCAGCGTCAGCACAGGAAGCCCTCAAATCCCTAAATCTCCAGTCGTACGATTCCATCGTCTCGGATTACCAGATGCCGGGCATGGACGGGATTGCGTTCTTGAAGGCGGTCCGGCAACGGTTCGGCGACATACCGTTCATCCTGTTCACCGGCAGGAGCCGGGACGAGATCGTCATCGAGGCGATCGGCAGCGGTGTGGATTTCTACCTCCGGAAAGGCGGCGACCCGGTGGCGCAGTTCGCGGAGCTCGCACACGTGATACGGATGGTTGCCGGGCGAAGGCGGGCCGGAGAGGAACGGTTCCGCGGTACCGGGGTTCCAACCGGTATCACCGGTTCGGGACAACCGGAAGGAGCCGGGCTTTGGCCGGATGGAGCGGCACGGGACGTTCCCGGGGATCACGGCGTGCGGGCACAGGATCCGGCCGTGCCGCAAACGAGCGGGGACCGTCCCTTTCTGCAACCGGCCTCTGCCCCGGCACCCGGAGGCGATACCGGCGATCCGGACCTTACCGGTATCCTCGATATTGCGGAAGTCAGGGCTTTAATGGAGGATTTCACCCGGCTGACCGGCATGGTGACCGCAATTGTGGATCGCAAAGGGGTCGTGATCGAAGATTCCGGATGGCAGGATATCTGCACGAAATTCCACCGGGTCAATAAAGAGACTGCGCGGTTCTGCACGGAGAGCGACCTCTGCCTTTCCGGGAACCTGAAACCCGGGGAGTACATGGCCAACCGGTGCAAAAACCACCTCTGGGACGTTGCAACGCCCCTGTACATCGGGGATATACATGCCGGCACGATCTTCACCGGCCAGTTCTTCTATGACTACGAGGATGTCGATGAAGACTTTTTTGCGGAACGGGCGGACGAATACGGTTTTGACAGGGCAGAGTACCTTTCGGCGCTCCGGCGCGTTCCCCGGTACAGCAGGCAGCAGGTGAGATGCCTGATGGACTTCCTCGTCAAGCTCACCGGTCTTGTATCCCGGCTCAGTTACAGCAACCTGAAGCTTGCAGAGAGCATGGCGGAGGAGGTCAGGATCAAGGAGGCGCTCATCCGGTCGGAACGCCGGTTGTCCGGTATCATCGGCCACCTCCCGGACGCAACATTCGCCATCGATAACACAGGAAGGGTCATTGCCTGGAACAATGCGATGGTGGAGATGAGCGGCGTTCCTTCGGAGAACGTCCTCGGGAAGGGCGACCATGAATATTCCGTTTCTATCTACGGGAGCCGGAGACCCGTCCTCGTTGACTGGATCTTCAGCCCGCAGAAAGAGCCGGGCAAAGAGTACCGGGTCCTGAAGCGGGAGGGGGACGCAATCGTCGTGGAAGCGGATGTTGTCCTGCCGGGTGGCAGGAGCGTCGTCCTCTGGGGAAAAGCGACAGCGCTCTACGACAGTGACGGGAACATGACCGGGGCGATCGAATCGATCCGGGATATCACCGAGCACAAGAAAGCGGAAGCGGAACTCCGGAATCTTTCCCGCGAACTGGAACAGCGGGTCGCCCTGCGAACGGCAGAGCTCAGCCAGGCCCAGGCGGCATTCCGGCGTGCGAACGAGAAGCTCAACCTCCTTTCCGGGATCACCCGGCACGATATCAAGAACCAGCTCCTGATACTCTCCGGGTATCTTGAGGTCTCGAAACGATCTCTCGATGACCCGGAGAGGACCGCGGAGTTCATCGCAAAGGAGCGGAAGATAGCAGATACCATCGCCCGGCAGATCAGTTTCACCAAGGATTACGAGGATCTGGGCGTAAAGGCCCCCGCATGGCAGGGCGTGGCATCGGTCGTACGAAGTGCGGGGGCAGGTCTTCCGGCGGGGGATATCCGCATCGAGGCCGGGGATCCGGATCTCGAGATCTATGCCGATCCTCTGCTGGAGAAGGTCTTCTACAATCTTATCGACAATGCCCTGCGGTACGGCGGAGCGGGGATGACCCGCATCCGCATCTCGCACCGGCTGGCGGGAGGGGAACTTATCATCGCTGTCGAGGATGACGGCGAAGGGATCCGGCAGGAGGACAAGTCCCGGCTGTTTACGAAGGGGTTTGGGAGGCATACCGGTCTTGGCCTCTACCTCTCCCGGGAGATCCTCTCCATCACCGGCATCGGCATCACGGAGGATGGGGAGCCGGGGAAGGGGGCCCGGTTTGCCATCACGGTTCCGGAAGGGGAGTTCCGGTTTACCGATGGGCAATCAGTACCCGGGACCGGAGACGGCTGTCAGGCAATAGGCCGGTAACGGTCCGGCTTCAGTAACCTTGGAGAAGAGATGGCTGGAATGGGATGCGACCGGTTCAGGATTCCGGCCCGGATGCGAGGGGAGGGAGTTGAACCCGCGAACCCCTTCGGGAACAGATCTTGAGTCTGCCTCTGTTGGCCACTTAGATACCCTCGCCTGCCACAATAGTGTGCTCTTGGATCGTAAAAAGGATATGAGCGATAAAAAGCACCGGAGGAAATACCGTCAGAAGAAGTCCGCAAGCCCGAGCTGCTGCTGCTTCTCCTCCCCGAACGTGGAGGCGATCGCGAGGTCGAGCACCTCGACCCGCTGCTTCGTATATTCCGAGACCTTGTACTTTTTGCAGAGCGCCTTGGACATCTCAAGGTATTTCTTGACCGATCCCTCGTGGACCGTCGGCATGATATTGCCGTTGCAGATCCCCTTGCCCCGCCATTTCGTGCACTTGCCCGCAAGCGGCATCCGCCGGTAACTCGCGTTGCACTTCATGCACCGGAACTTCTGCTTGGAGAACGCCGAGAGGTTGCCCATGAGATCCCGGATGAAGTGCGTATTGAGCACCCGCTCGGCGACGTCGTCGGCGTCAACGGCGCGTGTCATCTCGGCAAGGGCGAGCTCCGCATCGAGCTTCTCCAGCATCGACTTGAGCTGCGTGTACGCGGACTCCTTGGGTCCGGCGGAGATGTCCGAGGTGTCGTGCGTGAAGAAGAACCCCTCCAGCTGGGCCGGTGTCCCGAGCCGGCGCTCCACACGGTCGACAAGTTTCTCGATCTCCTTGGGCTTCTGGTACTTAAGCCCGCCGAGGTAGACCTCGATCGGGTATGAGCGGCCGACATCGACGTTCAGGCTTTCCTTGTCGATCTCCGACGGGTCGATCCGGCTTGTCAGGACGAGCGGCGCGTCCATCGAGCCCCCCCTGTTCTCGGGCAGGAACGACCGGGAGAAGTTGAGGAGCCCGTCGAGCAGGAGCATCACGCAGTCCTCGTCGCCGTCGCACTGCCCGGTGAAGATCCCGTTTGCGGTGAGCGTATGGTCGGTGTCAACCGTGAGGCAGTAGACCCGGTCTTCAGGAGCAGGAACGGTTTCGGCCGATACGATCCGGTCGGCGATGACCGATGTCCCGAGAAGGACCGGGACAGCGTCGCCTGCCTTCAGCTCCACCGCCTTGATCTTGCGCAGGTACGACACGTCCCAGACAAGCATCGCATGGTCCGGGGTGACCGCGATCTCCCGGCCTCCTTTTGTCGTGAAATGGATCAGGGCCTGCGGCGACCGGTGGATCGAGACGGAGGTGATCTTCCGGATATGGATCATGCCCCCGGTATCGACCGAACGGGTGTAGTACGGCTGCACCGGGTCCGAGTAGTACGTCCCGAGCCGGTCGAGGCCCGGCCTGCTCACGTCGAAATTCTCCAGCACGAACTGCCGGATGGGGATGTTCTTCCAGACCTTGCCGTCATAGACCTCGATCTTCGTGTCGCCGTGGAAACAGTTCCTGCGTTTTGCGGCGTGGAAGAACGGGTGGGCATACCCCACGTTCGCGCTCGTGAACCCGACCATCCGGGCAAGCACGCCGGCGCTCGTGTGCGGCGCAAGCCCGATCGCGAGGTGCCCGATCAGGTCGTCCCGGGTCTTCACGTTGTAGAACGGCGGGAGCCCGTAGACCGAAACCAGCAGGTTGTCGATGAACTTTGCAATCCGGATCAGGTACTCGGCACAGGAGTCCGAGAGGAGGATGTCCTGCGGCCGGAGTTCCAGCACCTGCGAGGGATCGGTGAGCTCCTTTCCTTCGATGTCCCTGATGTACCCGAGCGCCCTGAGCCGCTCGACCGGCACGCCGATCTCCCGGGGTCGGATGTGGGTGAGGGGGAGATCGATCATGTCGAACCGGGTCGTGCCGTCCTTGAAGACGTAGATCTCCTGCTGGGCCCGGAGGATCCCCTTCTCCAGCGCCTCGACCGTCTTCTCCCGGGAGATGACGCCCTTGACACCCTTGACGAGCGCCACGCTGTCCGGTCTCATACCGAGGCGCTCCATCACCTTCAGGTACTCGTCCTTCACGTTGACGGATACCCGCTGCTGGCAGACTGCGGAAGCGCCGCACTTAGGGCATACGCTCTGGGAAATTTCAATTTTGCATTTCGGGCAGCTGAAGACCGGGACGGTATGCTTCCCGCAGGCATCGCACCGGTTCTTGTAGGTCTCCTTCCCGCAGCCCGGGCACCGGCGCCTGCCGGCCTCGATCTCGATGACCCCGCCCGCTTTCTGGAAATCGATGCCGACAAAGTCAGCGTCCACCTCCTCGGTGTGGTTGGACGCCTCCTGGAACGAGCGACGGGCTCCCCCGGACTCCCCGAGCGGGAAGAGGACGTGGGGGGGCGGGGACATCTTCCGGGGTTTCGATTTGCCGGGCCGGCCCATCCGGCCGCCGATCCTGGTCCCCGCCCGGGACCGGATCTTCAGCCCGGAGAGGCGGGCAACGAGAGCGAGGGGATCCGTCACCGGTTCCCCGGCGGGGACCGGGCGTTTCCCGAGTTTGTCGTCAAGCCCGAGGCACGCAATGAATGTCTTGTATACCGGGATGACGATCTCCTCCTGCCGGAGCGTATGGGGGATGAGGATCTCTTCGAGCATGTGCTTGATCTCGACTGCGTTTTTCAGGACCAGCCCGTCTTCCGTGATCCTCCCCGTGGCCGCGACCGTATCCGACAACCTGCCGATCTGCTCGCAGGTGAGATCGTCCCAGATCCACGTGTAGGCGGGATAGAGGTACGCGCCGTCGCGGGCGAACGCGAGAGCCTCGTCCTCATCCACCGGCCTCCGTTTCCCGCCTTCGAGAATCCACCACTCCTCGCAGTAGACCGATGGTACGAGCGGGTGGTTGTTCTCCATGAACTCCCCGAACGCGATCAGGATCTCGCCGACATCGAGGATCCGGTCGACCTGTGGGGAGAGCCGGACTGCTGTCGCCGCATCGTCGATCCGGAGCACGCTCCCGTCCCGCAAACGCACGGTCGGGCCTTCGATGGAATCGACCGGCACCACACCGCAGGCCTTGCCCGGCCGCT
The DNA here is from genome assembly GCA_964574125.1 of uncultured Methanoregula sp. Lineage (GTDB taxonomy): Archaea > Halobacteriota > Methanomicrobia > Methanomicrobiales > Methanospirillaceae > MVRE01. The sequence goes on along the minus strand of CAZNLI010000001.1, from coordinate 87,824 downwards.
CGGTCTTCATCTGGGTGCCGACTGCGAGAAAGTTCCCAAGAATGTGCAGGGTTGCCGGGTTGAAGCCTGCCGTTGCAAAACCGGTGTTGCGCGATCGCCCGTACCGGAGCCGGAACCCGCCTTTCCGCATCGGGTACGAGAAGACCGGCCGCCCCCCGATGAGATCCCGGAGGTACTTGTCGAGCGGTTTTATGACAAACGTCCCGTCCGCGGTCTTCTGCTTGGAGAGCTTGTCCAGCCACTCCCAGCCGGGGATCTTCATCTTGTCGACGTTCTTCTGGACTTTGGCCACCTTGCTCGCAAGACCTTCCGCGAGCACGAGCGCCATCCCGCCACGGACCGTGTTCGTCTCCACCCGTTCGAGGTTCCGGTGCCCGGAGACCTCCTCCTGCTCGGTCGCCTCGCCGTCGATGCAGACCGGGCAGTTCGTGACGATTAAGGAGATCTCCTGGTCGCTTGGCAGGTACTGGAGGTTCATAATGCTGTTGTACTGCCGGATCTCCTCGATGTACCGCTCGACCTCCTCGTTTCGCGGGATGTAGCGGTTGATGCCAAGCGCCCGGCGCACGTAGTCCCCGACCAGCACCGAGAGCGCCTGCGCCGTCCCGCCGGCGCTCCGGATCGGTCCCGCGTAGTAGATCTTCAGGTACTCCGTCCCGTCGTCGTTCTTGCCAAGCCCGATCTTGGCGATCCCTTCGGTGGGGGCAGAGACGACGCCTTCGGTCAAGAGCGCCATCGCCGTCCGGATCGCATGGTCGAGGATCTCCTCCCGGTTCGTCTCCCCGAACCGTTTCTGCACGAAGTCGTCGCCGATACGGAGCGCAGCCTCCTCACGTGACATCGTCTCTTCGAGTTCCCGGATCCGGACCGCCACGCCTTTGATGCCAAGGAGCGCCTCCACCCGGTCGGCAAGGTCGCTCGCGATCGGGATCTCGACATCGGTCGAGGGGTCGAGCCCCTTCTCCCGCGCCTGTTTTGCGATTGCGATCGCGCTATCCAGCCCCGCCCGTAAGGTATTCTCGTACGCCTCCATCGCGGGCGAGCGTATCAGCATACCGGAAGAATGGGAACCGGGAGATTTATCTGTTCGTTTCGTGTCGCGCAAAGAGAATGAATGCGAAGGTGAATCAGAAGGAGAAAGTGAACCAGACGGGTCGCACCGGTCGCAGGATCAGGATTGATCGCCGGGCCCGGGTTCCACCTGCCCGACCATGGAGGACAGGCCCGGCTCCCCCATCTGCCAGAGCGTGAGCGCAGCGCAGCTCCGGAGGATCTCATCGCCGTCTTTCAGCAGCCGGGTAAGCGGTTCGACCGCCGGCTTCCCGATCCGGCAGAGCGCCCGGGAGACGGCGCCCCGCAGTTCCCGGTCCTCCGTTGCAAGGGCGTTGATGAGCGGTTCAATCGCGGGTTCGCCGATCTCGCCAAGTGCGGCGGCAGCGTACCGTCGGAACTCCGGATCCCGGTTCCGGGCCATCGCATCCAGCAGCGGCCGGATTGCAGCCCCGCCGGTTTTTGCGAGGGCAACGGCGCGGTACCAGCGGGCATCCGGCGTCTGTGCCCGTTCGAGCGCGGCAATCAGCATTGTTACCGCATCGGCGCCTCTCACTGCAAGATCCCGGATCGCGGTGTGGCGTACATCCAGCGACGGATCGTCCAGCAATGCAATCAGCGATTCTGCGGTTTGTTCCGGTTCCACGTCGCCCCTCTCATTCTCATTCCCGCCGGAGTTCTATAAGGATTTCGTTCCGGATCCGGGTTGCATACGTGCCGGGAGGCTGACGGTCTCAATCTGGCAGACCCGATTTACCGGGACCCGGTCCCGATCCCCCTCCCGGGAGAGATGCGGTACCTGGTGAGCCCCGCCGGACAAGCAGGGATGGATTTCATAAAAGAATTTACGTGCCAGAGACAGAAATTACCGGCAGTATTCCTTGTATTCCGGAGACGGAGGATCCTGATGACCGGTACGATGCTTCTGGTAAACTGCGCCTTATTCCTGCTGCTCTGTATTGTACTTGTCGCCCCGTTCCGGATCAGGAAAGTGGAAGAGAACCTCGAAGTGTTCCTCTTTGCCTGCGGGGTCATCGCGCTCACGGTTGCGGGCTTTGCAACCCTTGAAGGCGGGACGTTCGGATGGAGCATCGCCATCATCGAAGAGGCGCTCACCTCCCCGCTCGAAACCACGACGGTCTATGGCATCCCTGTCGGCATCGTGCAGGTCGTGCTCCTCTTCGGGATCGTCATCTACGTCTGGCACAAGCCGATCCAGGATGGCATCCAGTGGCTCGTCGCGCGCCTCTCCGTCCCGTCGATCATCTTTCTCATGATCGTCCTGCTCGGGCTCTGCTCAAGCATCATCTCCGCGATCCTCGCCGCCATCATCCTTGTCGAGATGGTCTGTGCCCTGCCGATCAACCGGGGAGAGAAGATCACGGTGACGGTCGTCGCCTGTTTCTCGATCGGGCTTGGGGCGGCACTCACGCCACTCGGCGAGCCGCTCTCGACTATTGCCATCTCCAAGCTGTCGGGAGCGCCGTACCATGCAGGATTTGGCTATCTTGTGGAACTGCTCGGGATCTATATCGTCCCCGGCATCGTGGCGCTCGGGGTTCTCGGGGTCGTGCTCTACAAGAGAAGCGGGCTTCCTGCAACCGATCCCGCCTGCCATATCCAGCGCGACTCGCTCCGGGAGGTCGTCCTCCGTGCAGCGAAGGTCTACCTCTTCATTATGGCGCTCGTCTTTCTCGGCGAGGGGTTCAAGCCGCTCATCGTCCAGTTCATTATCGGCATCCCCTCGGCAGGGCTCTACTGGGTGAATATGGTCTCGGCCGTGCTCGACAATGCGACGCTGACTGCCGCCGAGATAAGCCCGCTTCTTACCGAAGTCCAGATCAGGAGCGCACTGATGGGTCTCCTCATCTCCGGCGGGATGCTGATCCCGGGCAACATCCCAAACATCATATCGGCCGGAAAGATCGGGATCACGAGCAAAGAGTGGGCAAAAGTCGGGCTCCCGCTCGGGCTGGCGCTGATGGTTGTATATTTCGCCGCGCTGTTCGTGCCGGCGGTTATTGCGGGGTTGTGAATCGTATAGTATGGGACCGGTTTTTTACAAAGGCCGGTTCCCGGCAATTATCCCGTTGCCACCTTCACGCAGTCCTTAATCGTCCCGATCCGGGAGAGCGCCCCGCACATGTTGGGGACGTAGGCAAGGGCCTTGCCGCTGTTCACCATGATGGCCTTGTACCGCTCCATCACCGGGGAGACAACCATGCAGGTGTCGGCATAGACCCGGGCGCCGCTCCGCTCGATTACCGCAACAGCAGTACGGTTGCGGTCAATGACACCCTGCGAGGCAAAGACGTAGAAGGGGATTTTGACCCGTTTTCCGTCCAGCAGATCCGCGATTCCGGCAAGTTCCGAGGGCGAACAGTGGGGGCAGCCGACAGCGACTGCATCCACCGGGATATCTGTAAAGAGCCGGTCGATCTCTTCCCGCGTAACAGTGATCGTCTCAAGCCCGGAGGCGGCCGGGTCGGGCCGGACCGCTTCCGGGGTCACCCCTTCGACATGGAAGAGCGCGACAGCACCGGTTGCCGCCATCGCCGCGCCCATCGCCTTGAGCCGGTCCGGGTCGGGCCGGATGCCGGTGAAGTACGGGATCCGGTTGCCGACGAATTTTCCCGCGTGATACCCGAGCGCCCCGAAGTGCGCAATTGAGAGACCGGCACCCCCCATACCTTCGACATGGACATGGACCTGCGGGCGCCTGTTCCTGGCAAGGTGGAGCCCGTAACAGGGGGTCTTTCCGACAAGCGCCGCAGCAAGTGCGGAGGGTCCGCCCTCCCGGTTGGTCCGGGCCCCGATCACGGAATTTGCGTAGCAGACCGCGGACGACTCCGACCATGCGAGATGGTCGCCGGGCTTCGAGGCTGCGAGGTAGTAGGGTGTGCAGGTGCATTCGAGACGGATCCCAAGGCGTTCGAACGCGGCGATCACCAGTTCCTGATTTTTTGCAAACTCCGGGTCAACGCCCATCTCCCGCCAGCGCCCCCGGGGCATTCCGATGGGGTTGAGGACGGCGGGGACTACGGCCTTCGCATCGAGCTGGTCGAGCCACTCAAGCCCGTACTTCCCGATCGTCTTATAGGATGCCCCGCTCACCTGGGCGCTTTTTATGGCAACAAGCCGTTCGGCGCCAAAGACCTTCCCGAGCGCGACGAGGAGTTCCATCATCTGGCGCCGGGTCTCCCCCGATTCCCCGGCAAGGATCCGTTCGTCCCCGGGTGTCAGTTCCATCCGCTCACCACGTCGCCCTGCGGAACTCGTCTTCCCGTCCCATCACCATCGTCGCATCCACGCCGACCTTGACATTCGTGCCGTCCTCGTCCTGGCACGGGTCCAGCGAGGATCCCCGGACTCCCGCGATCACCATGATGTCCCGGTCGCCGCGTACCCGGGTCGCGATGGCGTACTCGATCTCATCCGGGTTCCGGATATCGATATCCTCGTCAACCACGACGACATGCTTAAGCGAGGTGTGGGCGGCAAACGCGGCCATGATCGCGTTCTTGGCGTCGCCCTGCGTGCTTTTTTTGATCCGGATGACCGCATGGAGGTACCCGCACCCGCCCCGGGTGAGGATCACGTCCTTTACCCGGGTCACCCCGGCGACGGCCTTGTAGATCTTCGGCTCGTACGGGCAGCCCATGAGGACTTTGTGCTCGTTGCCGCCCGGGAGGATGCCATGGTAGATGAAGTCCTTTTTTACGTACATGCCGGTGAACTCGATCACCGGCTGGCGGCGCACCGGATCGTACGTGCCCGTGATGTCCACGAATGGCCCCTCGTCAGTCACGTCCGGGCCGATATACCCTTCCAGCACGATCTCGGCGTCCGGCACCAGCACGCCGTTGCTGCACCTGTGGACCCGGATCTCCCCGCCGAGCAGTTCGGCGGCATACGGGAGTTCCTTCCCCTCCGGCACCCGGGTGCAGCTCGCAAACGTTACGGCAGGATGGGTCCCGATGGCAACGGCAACGGGGAGCTTCTCACCCTTCGCAAGGGCGTTACCCCGCATCACATGCGTGTGCCGGCCTTCGACAAGCCGGGCGGCAACCCGGTGATCGTCAAGGACAAGCATCCGGTGGATCGAGGCGTTCTCGACGCCCCCGTACCGCGAGAAGACGATGCCCGCGGTGATGTACTTTCCCGCATCCTTCGGGAAATGGCGCAGCACCGGAATCTTTGACAGGTCCGGCTTCTGCATCGGGAGCGATCCGGCTTCCACGACATTGCCGGTAAACGTGGCATTGGAGAGTTTCTGCACGATCTCCCGCTCATCCATCTTCAGGGCAACCGCAAGCGCTTCCCGGTTTGCGGTGAGGTTCATGACCGCCCTTCTCCCGCCGATATCGTGGAAGAAGAGGATCCTGTCAGTTCCGGCTGCCATCTTTGCAGCCTCCATGTCCGGCCTGCACGGCTTGTCGATATCGGTAACAAGCCCCCGCTTTCGCATCGCTTCGATAAATTCACGCATCGGAACCACCCCACCGCTCGGCAAGGGTATGGGGAACGCCGAGATGATCGAGGATCCGGGCGACGACCATGTCGATCAGGTCATCGATGGTCTCCGGGTGGTGGTAGAAGGGAGGGGATGCCGGCATGATGGTTGCGCCGGCCCGGTGGGCGGTGAGCATGTTTGCGATATGGATCTCCGAGAGCGGCATCTCGCGGGGGACGAGGATCAAGGGGCGTCTCTCTTTTAAGCAGACATCCGCGGTGCGGGCGATCAGGTTGTCGGAGTACCCGTGCGCAATGGCGGCAAGCGTCTTCTGGCTGCACGGGATGATGACCATGCCGTCATACCGGCAGGAGCCGCTCGCAATCGGCGCAAACAGGCTGTCGTTCCCGTAATAGTGTGCGGGAAACCCCGCAAGATCCACGCCTTCGTGGCTCGCGATCTTTCCTGCGACATCCGATATGATCACGTGCACGGTGGCACGGGCACAAAGCACGTCCAGCAACCGGCGTGCATAGCAGATCCCGCTCGCCCCGGTGATCCCGATGACATACTCTTTTTTCATCCTTTGCTCCCGCTCCTTCGTTTCGTACCAATGTCGGAGCTAAAGACAAAAAGAGCTTGTGCCGGAAAAATCTATTTTCTCGGGGGCGCAAAGAACCGGAACCTGATCTGGACCTCTTCGATGCTCTTTGCGTGGCCATAGTTGAGGTCCCTTCGCGCCTCGATCACGAGCGTGTTCAGGATATTATGGAGCCGGAGTGCATCGAACTCCTTTCCCATATGCTCGTTGAGAAAGTCCAGAAGGTCGCTCGTGCTTTTCAGGACGCCGGGGCTTGCGACGAGGTTTAACCGGTTGACCGTGAAAGCAAGGTGTTTTTTAGCCTGGTCGATCTTGTAGGGATCGTCCCCGGCAAGGTTCAGTTCGGTCACGGCATGCAGCAGATCGCTGTATACCTGCAGTTTGTATCTCCCTTCCGACAAGCGGCGTTCGTGCCTCCGGACTGTAAAAAAGCCGGCGTACACGATGAGCACGATCACTACCCCGACTGCTACGATGACAGTTATCAGCGTCAGATCATCCATACAAATACCCTCAGGGCATCCTGTTCCCGACCTGAACCCAGACCTTCACTTTATTGCCGGTCATGGTAACCCTGTACGGGCCGGGCGAGTACATGGGGATGGTCTGGTTCGTGTCGGCAGAGAACTCACGCCCGTAACCCATAGTTTCGACTCTTCCGGTATTAAGGTTCTCAACCACCATCTTAAACCAGCAGTACTGCGGGTCGTCAATAAGCGGCTGGATCCTGAATTTTATCCCCCACGACGAGTTTACGACCCGGAACTCCTTGACAAGCACATCCTTGTCGCTCTGGAACGTGTATCCCATCGGCTCGTTGAGATAGTAATCGGAAAATTCGAACGTGGGCTGGATCAACGGGACACTGGTCGGCATTGTTGTGGGTACCGTTGTTGCCGTAACAACGGGGGTCGTTGTCTGTGCAGCCCCCCCGTTCCCCGTAGTTGTGCAGCCTGCGGCTATCAGTGCAGCAACCATAATGCAGATAACCAGAGGTACGACGGGTTTCATGGTTGGTTGTTTGGTATGTTGCCCTATATTAGATTTGCAGATGGCAGGAGTTGTGCCGGTTCTCCCGGTGTGTCAGGATCGGCTGGTTTTTGAAGAGAGAACAGGGAACAGGAACCGGACGTAACTATCAGAACAGCGTGTCCTGCCGCGTCGGTTTTTTCACGTGCAGGATCTCCGCGGTGGCATCCGAGACCTTCTCCACCTGCTCCGGGAGGGTATAGACGCCAAGCCGCCACTGTTCGTGCCGGGTCTCGTTGAGCGTCCGGATCCGGGGGGAGATCTCCTCGAACCTGACAACCGCATGCCGGCTCTTCACCCGGACCCCCATGGACATGTCGCGGGGGAACGGCGGGATATCGACAAGCACGGTATGGGGATCCACGCCGGCACTCTCCGCAACCGACCCTGCAAGGTTGCGCTCCCGATCAAGGGTCATGCCGTCCTGGAACGCCGTCGCATTCACCTGGTCGGTCCCGACGTAAAGCGCCCGCTTGTACAGTTTCCGTCCGGAGATCCGGCCGATCAGGGAACGGGAGATCCCGTTCCGGGCGGTCCGGAGCGCCTGGAGGCAGGCAGCGTCGTCCATGCCAAGAAGGGCCCCTGCATCCCCCCGGTCCCGTGCAAGGTATTCCTGCACCGCAAGGTGGAACATGCTCTCGCCGATCCTGCTCACATGGTGATAGTAGACGGAAGGGCGCATCAGCGTCCGTGCGATTAAGAGGGACTCGGCGGCGTTGATCCCGTTCTCATCGACAACGATCCCTTCGTCGCTCATGAGGATGTACCGGATCAGCCGCTGGGCGTCAATCGTCCCGTACGGAACGCCGGTGTAGTAGGCATCGCGCAGCAGGTAGTCCATCCGGTCCACGTCGAGGTCCCCGTGGATGATCCCGGCAAGCGGGTGGTCCCCCTTGACGAGTGCGCACACCTCGGCAGGATCGATCCCGTAGCGTCTCAGGATATCGCCGGTCTCCTCGTGCACAATACCGGAGATGTCGTCATGGGAACGCTTCAGGTAATCTTCCATCACCGGTTCGCTTGCATGGGAGAACGGCCCGTGGCCGGTATCGTGGAGGAGCGCCGAGGCTGCAACCAGCATACGGTCATCGTCCGGGAGCTGGAGCTTCCGGCAGGCGATATCGGCAAGGTACATCGTTCCCAGCGAATGCTCGAACCGGGTATGGTTCGCGCCCGGGTAGACGAGGTACGAGAATCCCAGCTGCCGTACGTACCGGAGGCGCTGGAGCGGGGGCGAGTCCAGCAGGTCGAGCGCAAAGTCCTCCACCTCGACATACCCGTGGACCGGGTCCCTGATGATCTTCGTACTAAAGAATCTTCATATACAGGGGATAAAAGTATTGAGTAATGATCACGTTTCTCTCGGGGGGAACGGGTACCCCCAAGCTGCTCCGGGGAGCTATGAAGGCGATGGACCGGCACGAGATCGCCGTCGTCGTAAATACCGCCGAAGATATCTGGATCTCGGGGAACCATCTCTCGCCGGATGTCGATACCGTCATGTACCTCTTTGCCGGGATCCTGAATACCGACACCTGGTGGGGCATACGGGATGACACGTTTGTCACCCACAACGATGCGCAGCGGCTCGGGATCGACGAATTCATCACCATCGGCGACCGGGACCGGGCCGTCCATATCGCACGGGGGGAGATGCTCCGGAGCGGGATGCGGCTTACCAACGCAACCCGGGCCCTCTGCGACCGGTTCGGGGTGCGGGAGACCGTCCTCCCCATGTCGGACACGGAGGTGACAACGCAGGTCCGGACCGATCTCGGGCTGATCCATTTCCAGGAATACTGGGTCCGGGCACGGGGTGCCCTCGAGATCCGGGAAGTCGTGCGGACGTTTGCACAACCTCCTGCCGCCCCGGAGGAGGTCCTCCGGGAGATCGAGGCAAGCGACACCGTCGTGATCGGCCCGAGCAACCCGATCACAAGCATCCTCCCGATCCTTGAATGCGGGGGGATAAGAGAAGCCCTTGAAGAGAAACCGGTCATCGCGGTCAGCCCGTTCATCGGGGACGCCCCGGTGAGCGGCCCGGCTGCCGCACTCATGAAGGCCCGGGGATTTGCCCCCTCCTCGCAGGGGACGCGGGACTGCTACGGGGATCTTGTCGACCTGTTCGTGCAGGACATCCGCGATCCTGTCAAGGTAAAAAATTCCGTCCGGTTCGACACCCTCATGAAAGACGAAGAAAAGAGTGTCGCCCTTGCGCGCGAGATCGTCCGCCTCGCAGAGCGATACTGATCGCGCCGCATCCGGACGGTGCAAAACCTATTTATCACCATGGAGTGACGGTTATCGTGAGAGAAATGAACAACACCTGGATCCCGGTAATTCTTATTCCGCTCGTCGTTTTCTGCATGCTCGTATCCGGGTGCGTGAGTACCCAGAGCCCTGAAACCGGAACGGTCCGGTTCGAGTCATCCCCGGTGGGCGCCGAGATCTATTTTGATAACGAATACCGGGGGACGACCCCGGGCACGCTGAGCGGAGTCGTTCCGGGGAACCATACCCTGGAGTACCGGTACTCCGGTTATACGCCCTGGGCTGCACCCGTGACCGTCGTTACCGGCACCTCCCAGTTCTATGCAGTGCTGTCCCCGGAGACCGGAGTTATTGGATCCGTCGGGACAACCACGCCGGTGCCACAGGAAAGTCCGGTCGTTTCGGGATCGGAACTTACGGTGAAGATAAGCAAAGACCCGATGATCATCGGGGAATCGGCGGCATTCTCCGGATCCGGTCCGGAGAACCGGGAGATCGTCCTGACACTTTACGGGCCGGGTTCTTATAGTGGCGGGGTAGTACTCGCAAAACCAAAATCCAATGAGATCGGTCTCTGGAGTTACACCTGGACCCCGGGGACAAAGATCCAGTCTGGCTCCTACACGATTATCGCGGGCGAACCCGGGAGCGCCCTGTCAGCGAGGGCGGCCTTCAAAGTCATCGGCGGGGGCGAGGTAACTGTCATCCCGAACCGGTATGCGGCGTCCCAGGGCTCGACGATAAAGTTCTCCGGCAGGTGCACGAGCGGTGCCGATAACGTCCGGCTGGTGCTCTACGGCCCGGGCAGGTACTCCGGCGGGAGCGAACTTGGCATCGTATCGGTCCTTGCAGACGATTCCTGGAGTTACAGTTATGTCCTCGAAGCAGCGATGCCGACAGGAACCTACACAATAACCGTGTACGATGTCCCGAAGACCGCCTCGGGGTCCTCGACATTCACGGTCGGGTATATAACCTGAATATACCCTGATTGCAGGGTCGCCCGGACGAGAGATGACCGGCCACAAAAACGGGACAATTTTTCCTGTTTTCCTTCAAACAGCGGATTCTGGCACCGGCACCCGATACCTATTTGAAGGATTTTATTCTAATAATCGGTACCGGAGCTGAGTATGGGAGTTGTAAAATCATTCCTTGACGTTTTCCGGTCAGGTAAGCGGGAGGAAGAGGAGGGCGCGGCAAAAGCCGCGTCCCAGAAGGAGAGGTACGAGAGCTTCCTCAAAGCCCTGACGGAAGGCGATCTTGACGCCCGCTGGACCGCCGTGCGTTCAATCGGAGACCTGGGTGAATTCTCTGTCGGGCCGCTCATCCGCGGGCTCTCCGATGAATACTGGATCATCCGGCGCGGGTCTGCGGATACGCTGGGAAAGATCGGCATCCCGGCAATCCCGTCCCTCATCGAAGCCCTCGACTGTACCGGGGAGGATGTCCGGCAGGAGGTTATCCGTGCCCTCCTTCTCATCGGCGAACCCGCGTTCCCGCCCCTTGCGGCAGCAACAGGCGATCCCCGGCCGCTGGTCCGGAAAGGTGCGGTCCAGGCGATCGGGAGCATGGGCGATGCCCGGGGAATCCCGGCCCTTGTTGCCGCATTGAAGGATGCGGATGCCGGCGTCCGCAGGGAAGCGGCGGTTGCCCTCGGGAACCTCGGCGACGCACAGGCAGTCGATCCGCTGATTGGGTGCTTGAGCGATCCAAAAGAACCGGTCAGGATGGCAGCCATGGCATCGCTCTGCTCGCTGGGAGAGCCGGCAAACGCCCCCCTGATCCGGGCACTGGTCGATCCGGCCGAGGATGTCCGGAGAAGGGCAACGCTTGCGCTCGTGACCATCGGCGAACCTGCCGTAGAGCCGCTGATCCTGGCCGTGACCGATTCCAGTGCCGGGATCCGGAGAGGCGCCATCGAAGCCCTCGGCCAGATCGGCAACACCCGTGCGATCCCCTCCATCATCACCGCGCTCAATGACCCGGATCGCGAAGTCAGGACCGTTGCCGTACGAGCCCTCGCAACCATCGGCGTCCCTGCGATTGCGCCGCTCATGCAGGTCTTCCGCGAGGGCGAATCCCGGGTCCGGAGCGGGGCGATGGAAGCGCTCTGGATGATCGGGCAGCCGGCAACGACCCCCCTCATCATGGTACTCAAGGACAACCAGACCGATGTCAGGAAACGGGCAGCCCTCCTCCTCGGCGAGATCGGGGATGCAAAGGCAATCGATCATATCACCGCACTGCTTGCCGACGAGAATGTCTCCGTCCGCCGGGAAGCCTTCGAAGCCCTTGAGATGATCAAGAACAAGAAAAATATCCCCTGATGCCGGATCGGGGCATCATCCCAATATCATAATCCCTTTTCGCACCCCGGGGCACTCCTGCTCTTTTGCGTAAAAGCCCCTCTCGCATTTCCCGGATTTTTTCCCTGTCCTGGCGGGTCACCGGATCCCGGATATGCAGGCTGATGGAAAGGTTTATTGCAGAAGATCCCGTTCTCTGGCATGAAGGTACAGGGAGTTCCCGGGGATCTTCCGATCCGATCCCCGCGTTCCGTGGGAAGGGGGAAAGGAAAGGGGCATGATCACCATCCAGTCTCTTCTGGAAGCAGAGGCCCGGGTAACCCCCCATATCATCCGGACCCCGCTCGTCTTCTCCCCCACGTTCTCGGAGATGACCGGCGCCTGCGTATACTTAAAACTCGAGACGCTCCAGAAAGCCGGGTCCTTCAAGGTCCGGGGGGCAACCAACAAGATCCTCTGCAACCTTGCGGCAGCAAAGGCCCACGGTGTCGTTGCGGCATCGGCCGGGAACCATGCGCAGGGAGTCGCTGTTGCGGCGGGGCGAGCGGGGGTTGCCGCTACCATCGTCATGCCCGTCTGGGCATCTGTCGCCAAGCAGGAGGCGACAAAAGGGTATGGCGCTAGGGTCGTCCTCTCCGGGCAGACCCTTGAGGAGAGCGTTCTTACTGCCCAGTCCCTCGCCCGCGAAGGGATGCTCTTCATCCACCCGTACGATGATCCTGACGTGATCGCGGGGCAGGGGACGATTGGCCTTGAGATCCTCCATGACCTGCCGGAGACGGACCAGATCGTTGTTCCGGTCGGGGGAGGGGGCCTGATCGCCGGCATTGCGGTTGCGGCAAAGGCGCTCAAACCGTCCTGTACCATCACCGGCATACAGGCAGAGGCATGCCCTTCCGTATACGAAGCGATCCGGACCGGGAAACCTGCCTGCGCGCTCCCGAAACCCACGCTCGCGGACGGCATCCGGGTGGCGCAGGCCGGATCTGTCGCCCTCCCCCTCATACGGGACCTTGTGGAGCGTATCATCCTCGTCGATGAAGATGCGATTGCGGATGCCGTGCTCGCTCTAATCGAGCGCAAGAAGGTGATTGCAGAAGGGGCGGGCGCCGCACCGCTGGCAGCCCTCCTTGCCGGGAGTATCGCTCCCGAACCAGGGAGCACGGTCGTCCTTGTCATCAGCGGGGGGAACATCGACAGCCCGCTCCTCGAACGGACCATCCGTCACGCGCTCCTCCGCCGCGGGAGGATCCTCCCGTGCACGGTCATCCTCGAAGACCGGGCGGGCTCCCTTGCCGGGCTGCTCTTGATAATCGCGCGCGAACAGGGCAATATCCTCCATATCCACCACGACCGGAGCGCCCCCGGGCTCCCGGTCGGTTCGGTGCGGATACGCATCGAGATAGAAACCCGGGGAACGGATCACGGCAGGGCGATCCTTGCGGCGCTGGAAACGGCCGGGTACCGGTACGAGCAGGGCTGAAAAAATTATAAAAACGGGGCGCGTTATTTTGCGTCCATCATCTTCCAGTGATCGTACTCGTGAACCCAGAGATCCTTGTTGAACGCAACCAGTTTCCTGAAGTACTCCCTGCGCTCCCCCTGGATCTTCGACTGGGCGGGATCCTTCCAGTTCGTCTTGATCGCTTCCGCAAGTTTCCGGCCAAGGTCCTTTGCTTTCTTCTCCGCAGGAACGATCGCATCGGGATTCCCGAGGAAATTCAGGCCCACGGCCCCGACTGTCGTCGCGCCAAGGTGGAGCAGGGTCTGGTTCATATACGCTGCAACCCCTTCGGCATTCGAACCCCCAGCCGTGCTGACGGCGCACCCGTATTTCCCGGTGAAGTGCTGGCAGTGGATTGAGTCCGCCATCCGGTCGAAGAGCGTCTTGAGCTGCGCGGTCACCGAATCGATGTAGTTGGGCGATCCAAGCACAATCCCGTCCGCATCCAGCAGTTTCTCAAGGAGTTCCGGGTAATCGTCGTCATGGATGCACTCCCCTTTTGCGTAACAGTTCCCGCACGCAGTGCAGTACTTGATCTCGAGATCGCAGAGATCGATGAAGGTGATGTCCGCCCCTTTCGATCGTGCCCCTTCCAGCGCTGCAAGGACCAGCCTGCGCGTCTGGCTCTTCTCGCGTTTCGGACTTGCGTTGATGCCAATGATCTTCATGGGTTACCCCAAAGTATCCGTGCACAGCAGGGTGGGATAAATGTGCGTATCCGGACGCAGTAGCGCAAAGCAGGTCCGGGACGAGGTCCGGGCCGTTCAGCGTACGGCATGCCGGCAGGCAACCTGCTCCGGTACACCGTCCCCGCCCGATGGGAAGGAAGGATCTCTCAGATTTTTTAGATAATTTTATAGGGGATCACTCAGAATTACTCCTATGGAAATATCCCGGCAGCCGCCGGACAAGAGAACCTATATCTTCTTCTTTCTCATTCTGCTCGTCGCCCTCCTCTGGGCAACCTTCCTCCTCGTCACCGGGACGATGGTCTATCTCAGCGTCTCCATCGTGATCATCGCCGCATTCATCTCCCTCTTCTCGTTCACGTATTACCGTAAACTGCGGACCTGGATCTTCTTTTACCTGATCGTCCTTGTGGCGCTGCTCTGGGCAGTCTTCCTGCTCGAACAGGGCGTCATGCTCTGGATGAGCGTGCTGCTCTTCACCATTGCCGGGGGAATGAGCATCTTTACCTTTGTCATGAACGATGAAGATCCGGATACCCTGCAGAAGTGACAGGGCAGGACCCGGATATTACAGGAACGATCCATCGCTACTAACTACAAACACGGTCCCCGGAAGTGAATGCAATACCTGTGGAAGAACTAAAAATATCCAAGGCCCGGCTGGAGGCGCTCGTTGACGGCATCTTTGCATTTGCGATGACCCTCCTTGTCACCGGGCTTGTCATCCCGACCATGTCCCGTTCGGAGGCTGCCACAGAACTCCCGGCACGGATCGCGGGAATGCAGCCGGAGTTCGTCTCGTTCCTGATAGCGTTCTTCATCCTCGCCGCATTCTGGCTCGGGCACCATCGCCAGTTCCACTATGTACGGACCGTCGACATGTGGATCGTCCGGATCACCCTCTGCATCCTTGCCTGCGTTGTCCTTGTGCCGTTTACGACGAACATCAGCGGCGATTATGATAACGTGCCGATCGCAGTCGACCTCTTCCATGGCAACCTGTTTGCAATCGGATCGCTCTTCCTTGTCCAGTGGTGGTACCTTGCCGGACATGCGGATGTGACAACCGGCGGGATCACCCGGGACGGCGCAGCCGGCGGGATGCGGCGGTCGCTTCTCGTCCCCGTGGTCTCCGCAACCGGGCTCCTCGTCTCATTTGCGGATCCGGCTCTTTCCATGCTGTGGTACCTCCTCCTGATCCCCGGGTTCTTCCTTGTGTCGCACCGGCATCCCGCAGTGGAAGAAAAAGACGGGCGATAAAAAACGATAAAAAAAGGGGAACCGGTCAGTTCCAGTAGTGCCTGACAAACAGCTTTGATTTTGCAACAACCGGTGTCAGGAAGTAGAGCGCGGGCAGGAGGAGGAGCGCGGTGAGGATCACGTTTCCCAAAAGCCAGCTCAGGAAGAAGGATGGAACCGCACTCCACCCGATGACGCCGGCGATTGCGAGCATGACAGCCCCCCACGCAGCGCCAACGATATTGTTGAGGATGACTGCAAAGAGGACCATGAGGAGCAGGTCCCTCCGGGTCCGGAGCCCCGGGTCGATCGAAAGGTACCGCACGGCAACGAGCGGGATGAGCACCTCGAAGAGATCGGCAAGCGCCCAGAAGACTGCCACCTCCGGGGAGATGCCGGCGAGGATCCCGGCGCCGAGAAAGCCCCCCGCGTAGGCTGCAATCACGCCGTATCCCCCGAAATAGAGTGCAAAGAGGATCATGAAGACGATAGCGGGATAGAAAGTGCTGATACCGGCCGGGTACAGCGGGGTTTTAAAGGCGACAAACCCTGCAAGGATTGTTGTGAAAACAATAAGTCCAGCCGTCAGGATGAGAAAGGAATAGGTCGGTTTCTGCTCGTGTCTCATGGAAGTATCACCCCACTCTATTACACCGGGTAACTTTTGTTTTTTATGAAATGGAATTACGGGAGAACCGGACTACGAGAGAACCTGTAACTGGACCCGGAACCGGATCGTATCCGGAAGTATCCCGGGGCAGGAATGTCCTGTTCCACCGGTAAAACCGCTCACCCGGAACTCCGTGCCCCGGCAACCCTGCATGAAATTCCCGATTACTTCGATTATTTTTGAAGTTAAAGGTAATTTTATGAGTTTTTCTGTGTAATAGGCTCCATGATATACTATGGTGCGACATGGACCCCTCCTCATTGCTGCAGCGCTTGTCGTGCTCGCGCTCATCCTTGCCGCAGGATGCACCGGCACGACACCTGCACAGTCAGGCGACCTGAAAAAGTTCAACTCTACGGACGAGATCCGTACCTACCTCAAAGAGAATACGGCAAAGGCATCGGAAGCCGGGTATGGTGTGACGAATGGCGTCATGAGGACGACGGCAGAGTCCTCAATGACAGTGCCGGCGGCGCAGGGAACCGGCAAGAGCATATCCGATGCCGGCGGGCTTTCCGGGGCTCCCGATTACTCGACAACGACCGTGCAGGTAGCCGGCGTTGACGAACCGGACTTCGTGAAAAACGATGGCAGGTACATCTACATCATCTCGGGAAACCGGCTTCTGATTGTCGATGCGTATCCCGCTGAAACCGCGCAGATCATCTCCGAGACGGAGATCGACGATACCGTGCAGGAGATCTTTGTAACCGGCGACCGGCTCGTCCTCTTCACGACTGGTGCATCGGAATATAGTGGCAGGACGGCTCCTGCAGGTGCCAGCATGGAAAAGGTATCCATGCCGTACTATTATGGCGGGAACACGATTACGTCGGCAACCCTTTACGATATCGCGGACCGGAAGAATCCTAAGGTTCTTAAGGACTTCTCTATCGACGGGAATTACGTTGACGCACGGATGATTGACGGCATGGTGTACCTGCTCACCCGCGAGAACCTGTACTCGTACGACAACATCGTCGTGCCGGTCGTCCGCGAGAGCGGCAGGGTGATCGCGGAGCCGGGTGTCTACTACTTCGATAATCCCGAGACCAGCTATGTCTTCTCGACAGTCACATCCTTTGACACCGCATCCGGCTCGGAAAAAGATGCAAAGACGTTCCTGCTCGGGTCGGGAAATATCCTGTACGTCTCGACGGATGCAATGTATGTCAGCTACCAGCGGTGGCACCCGGTCTACCGGACCTATACCGGTGATGTAGTACCGGTCGCTGCGGTTAAAGCGGAGGACGCATCGGGGTCCGCGGCTTCTGTCGCTTCCGCCGGGATCACCTACGAAGAATTCAACAAGCTCTCCGAATCCGGGAAGCAGGAGGTCGTCGCGGCACTGAAGGACCCGGAGTCGACCGCGTGGAAGCGGGAGGCCGACCAGACAACGACCGTGATCCACAAGATCGCAATCGACAAGGGGAATATCGCGTATATTGCCTTTGGTGAAGTTCCCGGCTACCTGAAGAACCAGTTCTCCATGGACGAGTATGGTGGCAACCTCCGGGTTGCGACGACCTCCAATGTCTATACCCGGACCGGGTCGTACGAGTACAACAACGTCTTTGTCCTTGACAGCGGCATGAAGACGGTCGGGTCCCTCACCCACATCGCGGAGCAGGAGAAGATCTACGCGACCCGGTTCATCGGGGACCGCCTCTACATGGTGACCTTCAAACGGATCGACCCGTTCTTTGTCATCGACCTTGCGGACCCGGCAAAGCCGGCTATCCTTGGCAAGCTGAAGATCCCCGGCTACTCCGATTACCTGTATCCCTACGACAAGAATACCATCATCGGTGTCGGGAAGGAGACCGCGACCAATGACTGGGGCGGCGTCTCCACCCGGGGCGTCAAGCTCGCCCTGTTCGATGTCACCGATGTCGATAACCCTAAGCAGATCGACAAGGTCGAGATCGGCATTGCCGGGACCGATTCGGCGGCGCTCTACGACCACAAGGCGTTCCTGTTCGACAAGGGGAAGAACCTGCTCGTGCTGCCGATCCGGCAGGTCGCATCCGGTGATGAAAAAGTAACTAGTGGTTCCGGGTCCGGCCAGCAGATCTGGTACGGTGCCTACGTGTTCGGCGTCACCCCGCAGACCGGGTTCGTGCTCAGGGGAACGGTGGAGCATGGCACGGCATCCGGCGGCTCCTACTGGTATGGCAGTTCGGCAAACGAGGTGAAGCGCTCGCTCTACATCGGAAACGACCTGTACACGATCTCGACGGCAAAGATCGTCGCAAGCGATCTTACTAACATCAACACCACCGTAAAGACGATCCCGCTTACCGGTGGGCCGGACTACCCGGATATTCCGGTGAAGTCCACCGGATAATTTTTTTGATTCCCTGAGCGGGATCCTGAGACCGTATGGATATTCAACACCCCTCATTGTCACGCAGGAAAATTTTCCGGCCGCTCATCCCCTGCCCACAAAACCGGGTGACCCCCACGAGCTCCCGCAGGGGGGGTAAACCCTGCTGAGGGTGGCACCCCCCACCTTCATCTCAGCAGCCACCCCCCACTCACCGGATCGTTTACCCCCCTCCCGGATCCCGGAATTACCCGGATTTTCCGCAACACTCCGGCGAGGAGGGGGTGGCACCCCCCATATGAGTACCGAACCGGCTCCCCCCACCCCATCAATCGATTACCCATCGCGACCCCCCGCAAAGGGTCGGCCGTACTGAGGGAGGGGGTACCCACCTATGGGCAAAGGTGGGGGGTGCCCTGCGTTTCAGACTCACAACGTCCGACGGAGAGCCCATGCCGGCAACTGCTGTTTCGCGTTCAAAAAGGGTGGGTACCCCCTATCAGGTCCGGTAACCTGCCCCCCCACCCGTTGGATCGAT
The DNA here is from genome assembly GCA_964574125.1 of uncultured Methanoregula sp. Taxonomy (GTDB): domain Archaea; phylum Halobacteriota; class Methanomicrobia; order Methanomicrobiales; family Methanospirillaceae; genus MVRE01. Next base: position 69,145 of record CAZNLI010000001.1, on the reverse strand, counting down.
TACCCCCCGCGACCCCATGCGCAGGGTCTGCCCTGCTGAGGGTGGCACCCCCCACCCATGGAGTGAAGAGGGGGTACCCGCTTCCGGGTTCATCTGCGGGACTTACGTTTCGCGTGGAACTACCGGCGACCAGGTATACTGACGGGTAGGATTTTATGAAAAAACCGGGATCCGGCCACCGGGGTTTATCCCCGGGACCGTTGTTCAATGAATCAGCGGCAATACTGTTTTCATAGAAGTACCGTTCAGTACCGTTTTTTGTTACAGCATCTGACCCGGCACTCAGATGGGGCGTGCATCGATCTCATTCGGGAGCAGGCGCCGCAGCAGGAGATCCGGGAACTGTTTTTCCGTCTTTACCGTGAGGTCGAAGTACGAGCGGTTCTCCCGCACTCCCTTGTATTTCATCGTGATCTGGAAATCCGTCTCCATGGCGGGGATACCGAGAACGGTCACCCGGGCATGCCGGGGGGAGAGGACCCGATCTTCCCCGACGACAAGCTTCTCGCGGTCGCCGTCAATGTCCGCGAACATCTCGTTCTGGTAGGAAAGGACAAGGATGTGCGAGTTGCCAACCGCGATGGTCTCTCCTTCGGGGAACGAGACGCCGTAGGTCGTCGTGTACGGGAAGGATGCCGAATCGGAGACCGCCGTTGTCGTGACATTGATGGTCAGGAATGCAACGATAAGGACGATGATGATGACGCCGATGATGCCGAGCAGGGCCTTCGTCTTCAGGCTCATGCCGCCTTGTTCCTTCGCCCTGCTCTCGGACCGTTCTTCTTCGAGGGATTTCAATTCCTTGCCAGTCATGAGAGCGTACTGTAAGGGTCCCGTTATATAAAAGTTTTTTATCACCCTCTTGCTGATATGCCGGAAAAGCCGGCTTTTCCGTTGAAGAGACCGGTAATCCGGGAAATTTCCTGCAACGGAGGATCCGGAAAACCGGGCCTTCCCCGGTCCCTCCTTTCGCAAAAGCAATTATCCCCCGGGCACCATTGTTATAGGATTTTCATGCGAACTCCCATACAGTCGGTCACGCCGGAGATGGGGACTGCGGAGGTCACCGGGTGGGTACACGAGATGCGCGATCTCGGCGGTCTCGCCTTCTTCCTCATCCGTGACCGGACCGGTATCATCCAGGTCACGATCCCCAAGAAAAAAGCCCCCGAAACAGTCCTTTCCGCGATAAAAACCGTATCCCGCGAATCCGTGGTCCGGGTCTCCGGGACCGTGAAGGCGATGGAGAAAGCACCGGGCGGACGCGAGCTCATCCCCGACCGGTTCGAGATCGTCAACGTAAGCGAGAGCCCGCTCCCCCTCGATGTCGTGGAGAAGGTTCCCGCCGAGCTCGACACCCGGCTCGACGCCCGGTTCCTTGACGCCCGCCGCCCCAGGGTGGCAGCAGTCTTCCGGATCCGGAGCGCCGTACTGTGCGCAATCCAGGCGTATTTTGAACGGAACGGGTTCACCGGCATCACCACCCCCAAGATCGTCGCCGCCGCAACGGAGGGCGGGACCGAGCTCTTCCCCATCGCATACTTCGACAAGGAAGCCTTCCTGAACCAGAGCCCCCAGCTCTACAAGCAGATGATGATGGCAGCGGGATTCGAGAAGGTGTACGAGATCGGTCCGATCTTCCGCGCCGAGGAGCACAACACGACCAAGCACCTGAACGAGGCGACCAGCATCGATGTCGAGGTCTCGTTTGCCGATCACAACGACGTCATGAAGACTCTCGAAGAGGTCATCGTCGAGGCCTATACCAAGGTGAAGAACACCTGCGGCGACCAGCTTGCAAACCTCGAGCTTGCGGACTTTGCCGTCCCGAAGACCCCCTTCATACGCCTCCCCTATGCAGAGGCAATCGAGATCGCAAAGAAGAAGATCGACGAGCCCATCAAGTACGGGGATGATATCAGCTCCGCTGCGGAGCGGGCGATTGGCGCCGAGATGGGTGCCCATTACTTCATCGTGGACTGGCCAAGCGAGATCCGGCCGTACTACGCGATGCCGTACGAGAATGATCCCTCGATCTGCAAGGCGTTCGACCTGATGCACCCGAGGATGGAGCTCTCCAGCGGTGCGCAGCGCGTCCACCAGCACGATCTCCTCGTACAACAGATCGCAAAGAAAGGGCTCAATCCCGAGAGTTTCGAGTTCTATCTCCGGCCGTTCCGGTACGGCATGCCGCCCCATGCCGGCTGGGGGCTTGGCGCAGAACGGCTGGTTATGACCATGCTGAACCTCGGGAATGTCCGGGAAGCGGTCCTCTTTCCCCGGGACATGCACCGGCTCGTTCCCTGACCAATTACCTTTTTATCCTCCGGGATAACCCGGATCTATCCAGTCCATCCGGTCCCTATGGCAAAAGATTACTTTGTCAACAAAGTCCTCGCGACAACCGTTGTCGGCAGTTACCCGGTGGTCAAGGGGAGTGGTTTACGGAGCCTCTTCGACCCGCTCCATTCCGCCGTCGAGACCGCAGTAGCCGACCAGATCGCCGCCGGCATCGATATCATCTCCGACGGGCAGGTCCGGGGCGACATGATCGGCGCCTTCTCGGGAAAGATCCCCGGCATCAAGGGGCAGGAGGTTGTCGGGAAGATCCAGCCTGCTTCGACGTCCATTACGGTTGCCGACACGAAATACGCCCGCAGCAAGGCTCCCCGGGTCAAGGGGATCGTCACCGGCCCCTCGACCCTTGCCCACGGCCTCCATATCAGCACGCCGGTCTACCGGAACAAGGAAGAGCTGGCAGCCGACCTTGCGGCAGCGCTCGTGCCCGAGGTACGGGGGCTTGAGGCGGCAGGGATCACCCTTCTCCAGGTCGACGAGCCGATCCTCTCGACCGGCGTTGCCGACCTGACTGTTGCGAAAGAGGCAATCGATCTCATCACGAAGTCAGTGAAGGTGCCGGTCTGCATGCATGTCTGCGGGAACCTCGGGAACGTGATCGACGAGATCCTGAAGTTCAACGTCCAGGTCCTCGACTTCGAGTTCTCGAAGAATCCCGCAAATCTGGATCTCATGTCCCGGCGCGATCTCGCCGGCCGGATGATCGGGTACGGATGCGTGGACTCGACAACGGACGAGATCGAACCGGTTGCCGAGATCAAAAAGCGGATCGAGCGCGGCACAGCTATCTTCGGGCCGAAATCAATGCTGATCGACCCGGACTGTGGTCTACGGATGCGGAGCCGGGCATCCGCGTTTGCCAAGCTGAAGAACATGTGCGAAGCCGCAAAAGAGGTCCGGCTCGCATTATAGGACTGCAAAAAACAGATCCGGAAAAACCGGTCCTTCAGGCCCGTTCCGATTTTGTTATACGACTCTCGATGTCGTGGAAGCCTCGATACCGGTCTCCATGATATTGAAGGGGATCATGCGCGCGGGAACGGGGTTGTCCTTAACTTTCTGGACGCATATGAGCCGTTCGACCTCGTTCTGCGAGATGTGGTTTGTCAACTCGATGACGACATCTGCCGCACGCATCAGCCGGGTCATCTCCATCGGCGTGTGGATACCAGTATAGACGATGAAGAGCATGTTTGCCCCGCGTTTCCTGATCTCTTCCCGGGTCAGGCGCAGGAACTTGAGCGCTTCGTCGATCCCGTACTTCATGACGACAACAGAGAGCGAATCCACGACAATCCTGCTCCCGATCAACTGGTTGAGGTAGATCTCGGGGTGCTGGTCCGTCACGTCGATCATGCCCGTCTCCACCTCCCCGTCGTTCATCAGGTAGGTGCCCTCCTCCCCCTCGACCTTCCAGAACTGGTGGGCGGCGACATCGAGACCCGAGGTTGGCGTCCCGTAGATCATGACGATGGTTCCTTCGGGGTATCCCCCTTCGAGGAGAAGATTGAGCCCGTTGATGCCCGTCGACCGTTTCTTTGGCCCGGTGAAAGAAACGTCTTCGATCCGGCTTTTGGCGTCCATGAAGGTTATATCGGTTAATCTTTATTCATGATTTATTTAAAATGTTTGCGGCAGTTTTTCCGGGAGCTGGGTCCGAACTTCCGGTTTTTTTATGCACTATTACCGCAATAGGTTTCCCGGAGCGTCCTGCGAAGCAGTTTCCAGCCATGGACCCGGGGCAGGGTATCCGCAAGAATGATCCGGCGCGGCACCTTGTACCCTGCAAGCATCTCGCGGCAGTAGTTCTCAAGATCGGCAGGCTGACACGCTGTGCCCTCTTTGAGGACGACTGCCGCAACCGGGATTTCCCCCCGCCGCTCATCCGGGCACCCGAAGACCGCCGCGTCCCGGACCGCCGGGTGCTTGAGGAGAATATTCTCCACTTCGGTCGGGTACACCTTCCAGCCGGACATGATGATCATATCCTTCTTCCGGTCGGTGACATAGAGGATCCAGTCTTCGTCAAGGTACCCGATATCGCCGGACAGGAACCAGCCGTCCGGGCGGAAGACCTCAGCGGTTGCCTCCGGCAGGTTCCAGTACCCCTTTGCAACCGCAGGACCCCGGATCGCGATCTCCCCGTTCTCATTCGGGGGCAGTTCGCGGTTCGGGTCGGCAGCATCCACGATCCGGATCTCGGTGTAGCCCACGGCCACACCGACGCTCTGGTAATTTTTCGTGAGATGGGGATACTCCGGAAGCGTGGTCGTTCCCGAGCCGATCACGATGGTCTCGGATAGGCCGTAACTGTTCGCAACCGGTATGTGGTACCGGCGGTCGAATGCCTCCCAGACGACCGGCAGGAGCTGGCCGCCTCCGGAGATTATCACCCGGACCGTTGCAAGGCTCTCTTCCGTTCCCGGGGGGCTGTGGACGAGCGTGTGGATGACCGGCGGCATCCCCGCAAGCACGGTGATCCGGTGTTCCTTGCAGAGCGCGAGGTACCGTTCGGGCTCGAAGCGCTCCATCATCACGAACGTGCCCCCCGCCCGGAGCATCGCAAGCCCCCACGAGAACCCGACATGCCCCATCGGGTAGATCCCGAGATAGACGTCGTCGGGGACCATCCGGAGCGCCTCGCGCTCGGCGTCGAGCGCGGTCATCCAGTTCCCGTGTGTAAGCATCGCCCCTTTGGGTTTCCCGGTCGTCCCGGACGTGTACTGGAGCTGGCAGAGATCGTCGGACGAACAGTTCACCGCCCGCATCGATGACGGTGCCGGGGGAAACGACTCCCATGCAACGGTCCCGGGTCCGTTCCCTTCTCCCCCGATGCAGATCACCCTGCCAAGCGCCGGGGCTTTTGCCCGGATCCCTTCGACAATCGCGGCACCGTTCCTGTCGGTGATGACGGCACGGGCACCGGCATCGGTGATCGCGTAGAGGAGCTCCTCGCCCCTGTACACGATATTGGTTGGGACCGCGACTGCGCCGATCCGCCAGATGGCCAGGTAGCTGATCAGGTATTCCGGTGAAGAATCGAGGTAGATGCAGACCCGGTCACCCCGGGCGATGCCGAGAGCATGGAGTCCCTGCCCGATCCGGTTCATCTCGTCGCGGAGCATTCCATAACTGTAGGTCTCGTTCCGCGTCGGGCATACGAGCGCCGGTTTTGCTGCAGGTACACTTTTTGCGTCAAAAAGGGTCGTGACATTTGCCATAAAAAACCGCACCTGTTCTGGTGAATATAATTCGGCGTTGATGTATTTAAATGGGCCAACCCTGTTGCCGAAGCGTTTTGCACGAGAGAAAGACAAACGCGGGACAGGAGCCGGGATCTGACGGTATTTACACGTTTTGAAATAATCCCGCGTGGTCCCACGGGAGAGTACCGGAAAAGGCAGAACCCGGCTTTCACGCAGCGGCCGGGTCACATCAGGGGCTGAAGGTCGACGCTCACATCGAGCGAGAACCGGGAATATTTCTTCGGGTTCTCCTCGAACTGTTTTTTGCAGTATTCGCAGCAGAAGTAATAGGTCTCGTTCCGGTACGTGGTTGTGCACGCTGCCTTTTCTTCGTCAAGGATCATCAGACAGACGGGATCGGTGGGCATGAAAGGACTCCTGCTCTGTACTCGTACCTTCTCACACAAATGTTCTTGCTTTTGGGTGCAATCGTCAGGTATTGTCCTGACAGGGAAGAGCGCGGGGATATTCCGGTACCTCCCGGCACCAGCGGGCATCACCTGGCCCGCGCGACCGCCTCGATCTCGACTGCTGCTCCCTTGGGGAGCCCCGCGACCTGCAGGGTTGCCCGGGCCGGATAGGTATCGTTGAAGTACCCCGCGTAAATCCTGTTCACGGTCGTAAAGTCCTGCATATCAACAAGATAAATCCGGGTATCGACAACATCGGAATAACTCAGCCCGGACTCGCGCAGGATTGCCTGGAGATTCTCCATCGCCCGGACTGTCTGTCCTTCCACGGATGCCGTAATGTTCCCGGTCGCCGGGTCAATGCCGACCTGGCCGGAAACAAAGACAAAGTTCCCGCTCCGTACCGCCTGGCTGTACGGGCCGATCGGTTCCGGGGCATTCTTCGTGAAGATGGTCCGGGGTGTCGTATCGCTGGTGACTGGAGAGATGATCATAGAGAGGGTATACCCGGAAAGGAATGCAACGGCAAGGGCAAGGATCAGGACGAGGGTCCGGTTTTCAAACGCCATATGTGGTGTCTCCGCCTGGTATGTTCGTACTGAGATTGAGCAGGCAGGAATATTGATTCTTTGAAACGGGTATAACCCGAACGGGTTTTACCCGGGCTATCCATCGCCGCCCGGCAATGGGCCGCCCGGCGCCAACTCTTCCCCGCGGCAGACTGCGACAGCCTATATGGTTTTCCGGATCACAGGCTACTGTAACAATGGCATACGACCGGATCCCGATCGGCAGGTTCTCGCTCATCACCCGCCTCAGCCAGAAAGCACTGCGGCTCTACGATGACCGCGGGATCCTTGTGCCGGAGATAAAGGAACCCTTCACGGGCTACCGGTACTATACCGGGTCCCAGATTGCACGCGGTGTCTCCATCAAAACGCTCTGCGGGCTCGGGTTCTCCCTCTCCGAGATCATAACACTGCTTGCAGCGAAAGATTCGCACGACACTGGTACAATCCGTTCTCTCTTCGAAAACCGGCGCTGCGGGATCCGGTCCGAGGTCCATCGGTTACAGCAGATAGAGGCTATCCTTGAGAATGAGGATGCTTCGCTGGAGTTGATCTATATGTCAATAAACGAACCTGTTGTAAAGGAAATCCCTGCCCAGAGGATCGTCGGGAAGAAAGGCACCGGGCCGTACGGCGAAACGATAACCCGGCTCATGGAGGACCTCTGCGGGCAGATCTTCTCTCCTGAGAACCAGGGGAACGGACTAAAGGTTGTCGGCCCGTTCATGACTCTGTATTATGATGAGGAATACCGCGAGAAGGATGCAACAATGGAATGCGCCGCCCCGATCGCCGGCAGGATATCGCTGACCGATCCGGCGGTGGAGGTGCGGACACTGCCGGGAGGCCCGGCACTCTCCCTGATCTACAAGGGCCCCCATTCCGGTCTCTACGGGGCATGGACGCGCATCGGTGCCTGGGCAGAAGAGCACGGGTATACAGCCAATGGTCTCCACCGCGAAGTGTACTTCAGCGATCCCAACGTGGTCCCGGAAGAGGAGCTCTTAACCGAGCTCCAGATCCCCGTTGCGATCCCGTCCGACAGACGGGAAGAATGAACACCCCCCACCTCCTTTTTCCGGGCACGACAATCCGGTTTTTATCTATGAACTTCTTTATGGTTCCGGCAGGGACAGTCATGACAAAGGTACTTGTAGCCTATGCGACAAAGAGAGGATCGACTGCGGAGATTGCAGCCGCGATCGGAAGAGAACTCCGGCAGGCGGGATGTGAGGCGGATGTTGCAAAAATGGGACAGGTTGTATCGCTTGCCGGGTACGATGCCGTCGTGATCGGGGCGCCGGTCTACACCGGAAAAGTCCTTGGCGATGTTGGAACGTTTGCCGCACGGTTTAAAGAGCAGCTGAAAAAGATCCCGGTCGCCGGCTTTGTTGCCGGTATTGCGCCGGTGTACCCGAAGGCCGGCGAGGTTGCGGGATTCACCGGCCAGCTGGCAGGGATCCTGGACGAAATCCCGCTCATTGCCGTGACAATGTTTGCAGGCGCCCTCGATCCCGCACGGCTCTCATTCCTCGAACGGGGCATGACATCGCTCTTCAGAGTCCCGACCGGGGATTTCCGCGACTGGGACGCGGTCGCAGCCTTTGCACGGGGTCTCCCTCCGCTGCTGACGCGGGGAACTGCCGGGTGAAAACCGGTGTATTTTACGGATATTGTCAGGTCGCCTTTGCGACAAGCGCGATATCCATCACGGTGCGCAGTTCATCGTCCCGGCATGGCTTGAGGATGTAGCCATAGGGACTGCTCGCTGCGACCCGTTCGAGGGTCTTGTCATCCGAAAGCGCTGTTAAAAACACGACCGGTATATGGTACTTCCTGCTGATCGCAAGCGCGGCATCGATGCCGTCCATGGTGCCGGAAAGCCCGATATCCATGAGAATGATATCCGGCCGGAGTTTCTCCGCTGCCCCGACAGCTTTCTCCCCCGTCTCCACGCACCCGGCGACGGAAAATCCCAGCCGTTCCACCGTATGTGTCAGGATGTATGCCTCGTCCTTCTCGTCTTCCACAATGAGGACTCGTGCCCGGGTCATTTGTTCTCACACCAAAATATATCAATCCCTCATATATGTCTTTGTGTCCAGTACTGGCAGGGCGATGCGCTTTTACAGGTTTAAAGTCCATGCTGGTACGGTGGACGACAATGGATTTCTCCGAATGTGTCCGGTTTGCTAACGACAACCCGGTAACGTACATCGCGACTGCTGAAGGCGACCAGCCCCGGGTGCGGGCGTTTGCCATGTGGTTTGCCGACAAGACCGGGTTCTACTACCATACCGGCACCTCAAAGCACGTGTACCGGCAGCTGGTTAAAAACCCGAAGATCGAGCTCTGCTTCTATGCGGCTGGCGGTGAAGGCGCGGGGAAGATGATGCGGGTGACCGGAAAGGTGGAGTTCCTCTCCGATAAGGCCCTCGAACAGCGGCTTATGCAGGACCGGCCCTGGCTTCACGAAGTCCTGAACACTGCGCCAAAGGGCGGGAAGCTCGCTATGTTCCGTATCCCCCACGGCGAGGCATACTTCTGGACGATGGCAGACAACATGCGCGAAGACGAGGCGCCGCGGGCAAAGTTCTGATCGTTTTTTTCATTCCGTTTTTCCCGCACTCGCCACGTTTTTCCCTTTCCCCGGTCTACCGGTTGACAACTGAATAGTACGGGCAGGGTTTGTTCATGGACATTATCACGATCACCGGGTATGTTGCCGGCACGCTGACAACGATAGCGTTTGTCCCCCAAGTGAGCCGGGCGTGGAGGCTTAAGGAGACCCGGGACATCTCGCCTGCAATGCTCGTTTTGTTTGCTGCCGGTGTCCTGCTCTGGACGATTTACGGGATGCATGTCTCCTCCCCGCCAATCATCGTTGCAAATCTTGTCACGTTCCTTTTGATCCTCGTTCTCATGGGGCTCAAGATCCGCTACCACTGAAAGAGTACCATCCAGGATCTTTCAGGATCTTTTCTGGGGTTACATGCAGGAATACTTCGATACTGCGGGATACCGTTCCGGTCAATGCCGTTCCGGTTATTATAAAAAAAAGAGATGGCGGAGAAGGTTATTCCGTCGGCAGCAGGACGAGGCACTCTGCGGCCTTGTCATGGAGGCCCTGCCGCTTCTTGGTGAGCCCGATCATGATAAACCCGATGAAGATGATCAGGGTCGAGATGTACTTGGCAAAGTGCCGGATCGTTGCACGGGCGAACGTGATCCGGTTGCCGTTCTTGTCGGCAACAACGATGTGCATCGCGGTCTTGCCGGGGGTTGCCATCGCACGGGAAGCTTCGAACCCGGCAAAGTAGATCCACGGGATGATGACGAGGATCACACCGAATGCCGCAAGGATCGGGAAGTATGCCGCTTCCTTCGTGCCTTCGATCGTGAGTTCGGCGATCGGTGCGTGCTGGAAGACAAGGTAGTAGAAGTACTTGATGCCCTGGACGAGATTGAAGAACGCCGCAGCGATGGTGGTGATGACGAGGAGCAGGAGGAGATCGATGATGAACGCGAAGAACCGGCGCCCCAGTCCCGCGTAGTCCCCGACCGTGGGTTCGCCCTCTTCTTCAGTCTCCTCCACCCTGACGACCGCCCGCGGGGGCACCGGCGTACCGACATCGGCACCGCACCACTGGCAGAATTTTCCGGAAGTATCAGTCTCTTTTCCACATTTCGGACAGAACATTTCTTCTCTCCTGATATGTAAGAATAATCCCGACGCCTTTTTTAATTTAACTGTTCTTTTGCATCAAATGAAGCGAAATCCTGCGCTTTCTTTCGCCCGGAACCTTCCGGAATGCCCCGGTTCCCCGGCAGGGATTTGATTTTCAGGGCGGTCATGCACAAACGAGTTAAGCACCAATGCCCGATTTCTGTACATGACACGCATGTTCCTGATCACCGCCGTCATTCTCGCAGTCGCTCTCGCGTGCGCCGGGTGCACCGGGGAGAAGCAGGTTCCGTCAACGACAGTCCCGACCACGGCGACGGTCGTACCGGTAACGACTGTAACGACGATTCCGACGACTTCCATCGAGGCGATCCAGACCCTCCCTCCTGCGCAGAATATTGACCTTGACTTAAGCAAGGACCGGGTCTACTCCACCATCACGCTGACCTACCAGGGTGGCGGCGGCGAGATGTTCACCAACAAGGTCGAGATGCGGGTCACCCTTTCCACCGGGGAAGTGACCGATTACGTGATGGACAACGGGGCAAAGCCGAAACGCGGCGATACGATCGAGGCCAAGGGAAGCCGGGGCTCCGACCGGTGCGAAGTGTACGTGACATCCGCCGGGATCCGGTACAAGGTCCTGGACGAAACGCTCCAGCTTGGCGGATTCTACGGGTACTGAAGATCTTCCGGTATCGCGTATCCAGTAAATTCCCGTCTTTTTTTCGTTTCCTCTATTTTTCGTCGCATCTTCCTGCCGGAATTATCCGGCGTGTTAAAGTTATCCGGTATGGTGCTCCTTTCCGGTCCTGCCTGCGTACAGGTGCAGGAGAACTGCAAGGATGGCTGCCACGGCAGTGACGCATGCGAGCGCCGGCCACTGCTCCGTCCCTGCGGAACCCACGGCGAGCCGGGTCACCATGTTGAGCGGGTTTGCGGGAATAGCGAGCGCAAAGAGCAGGGCGACGACAAGAGCAGTCGAGAAGATGAACTGCGCAAAAGTCCGCTCGCGGTAGTGGAGTGCCACGAGCGCCCCGATCAGGATCGGGACGAGCGAGGTTACGGCAACAAGTAAAAAGATCGCCGGAACGTTTTCGATCGCGATACCGTTGATCAGGAGCAGGATGAGCCACGCGCCGGCCTGCACCGGGATCAGGATCTCGCAGGCGATCACCTTCCCCCAGACCATCTCGGTGAAGGTGACCGGGCTTGCGATCAGGGTCTCGAGCGTCTCGTGCTGGTACTCCTCGGTGATCAGGTCGATAACGAGCGCCGATGCGATCAGCGCCGGCATGAACAGGAGCAGCGGGATGAGGAGCCCGTACACGAATTCGTAGAAGTCGTTCCCGACGCGTGCCGGGTTAAAGGCGAGGGGGACCGGCTGCTCGGTGATGCGTGCCTGGCGTACTGTCCGCAGGTCCTTCTCGTAAGCAAGGAAAACGTCCTTGAGTTTCACGTTCACGATCGCGCTCTGGAGATCGTTTTCGATGGTATACAGCGTGATCTTGACCGGCTCCATCGCATCCGGCGCAGTGTCCGGGACCCAGATGACGGCTGCGAGCTTGCGCTCCTGCAGGGCGGTGACGGCCGGCGAGAGATCCATGTCGTAGACATTGAAGTCCCGGCTTTCTGCCAGGTAATCCCGGATCCCGGAGTCGTTGCCCACGTACGCGACGCTGTACCTGAACCGGGAGTACTTCGCGAGCGACGACGGGTCGTACATGGAGGTGAGCCCGACCATGAGGAAGGAGGAGAAGAGGGCGATGAAGAGCTGGAGGAGGATGGCGAGCAGGATCGTCCGCTCGTTGAGGAGCCCCCGGAATTCTTTCTTCACGATGATTGACAGGTGTTTTGCCTTCATGCGAGCCACCCCATGATGAAGTACAGGTTATAGAGGCAGTGGATTGCCGCTGCCGCAATGAGCCCGGGGATGAGCCATTTCCTGCCCCCGGCTTTAAGTGCGACGGCAACGGTCAGGGTTCCGATAAAATGGAGCAGGAGCGGGAGCCAGAGCACGCCGAGCGAGAGGAAGAGGACGCTCCCGAAGACGGATTCGCTGATCTCGGCAAGGGTCACAAAGAGCAGGAGTTTTTCGCCAACGAGGAACCCGAGCGCGGTCACGCCGCAGGCAAGGAGCAGGTTCTTCCACGAGAAGAACCCGGGGTTCCGGGCGTAGAGCGTGTAGATCCCAAGCGCCTTTGCCATCTCCTCGATCTCCGCTGCAAAGACGATCAGAAGGATGAGCGAGTACGGCATGGGGAGATTGAAGAAGAGGACGAGGCAGAGCATCTGCACCATGAAGACGAACGGGATTAAAAATCCGTTCATGAGGAAGAGCGAGGCAAAGGGATGGTTCTCCGGAAGTCCCGAGGAGACGAACTCGCGGATCCGGGTGAGAAGCCCGTGTCCGGAGAAGAGCCGTTCCTCGGTGAAGTTCCGGACCCCGATATAGAAGAGGACACCGGCGGTCAGCCAGAAGAGGGACGTGGAGAAGATATAGTCGGTTGCCGTGTACGCGGTGCCCTGCAGCGCGAGGATGATGAGGGTCAGGGGCGAGATCAGGCTGATGACGTGGACATTTGCAAAGATGGAGGGGAAGAAGAGGTACGAGGTTGCAACCGTCGAGAAGAAGATGGAGATGAACGAGAGTTCCTTGAAACTCCGGGAGACCATGCCAATCACGAGCGCGTTTGCAAGGAAGAAGAGGATGACGGGGATGAGCGGGAGGATGATCGGGAGCGGGGCCCCGATATACAGGGTCAGCCCGGCGCAGATCGCGAGCATGAGTGCGAAGTACGGGAGCATCTTTCCGGCAATGATGGTCGCGGGTGCAACCGGTGTCGAAAGGAGGAGTTCGCCGCGCCGCTCGATCCGCTCGTTCATGATGCTCATCATGAAGAACTGGGAGCAGAAGTAGAGCGGGAAGATGAAGACAAAGATGAGGATGATGGAGTCGAACGGGAGCGGCGGGGAGAGCTGGGAGGGTGTCCTGAACGAGGTTCCGGTATCGGACGAGGTGAGCATCTCGGTGTACCGCGCGATCTGGGAATTGCCGCTCTCCGTTCTGGTAAGACTCGTCCGGAGATCATCGCTTGTGACAGCAAGCGTTGGCGAGGGTGTCGGCACATCGAGGAGCGTCCCTTCCGGTTCAGGGGCAGCGGCGCCGGGCCGGGCCGAGATGTACTGCCCGCTCTGGGTCGAGGTGAAGTCCAGCTCGGACTTCACGCCCTCGGTATCGATCCAGAGCGGGTACGCGGCAAAGAGATCTTCCTGCCGGTTGTAGACCGATGCGGTATACCGGCCATAATCCCGCTGCACGGTTTTCTGCGCCGCCCTCCCCCGGTCGGTATCGCCCGCAATCACAGTCCCGTTCAAGATGACGAGATCGAACGACTGCCGGTTCTGCCGGAGTGCTGCCGGGGAGAGTTCGTACACCGTGAACCGGTTGTCGGAGGCAAGGACCTGCGCAAGGACCGGGTCGTCGACGCCGGCGGTGTACATCCCGTCCTGCAGGTGCATGCCGCTCTGCGCGGTAAATCCCATGACGGCAATCAGGAGAAGAAAGAGGACGATCGCGATCGGGAGGGTATCCCTGCTCATCTGCGTCACCGTACGCCGGACTTCCCATTTTGCGATTGTCGCGATATCCCGGATTGTTCCCATCTCCTGTCCCGGTCACCGGTCCTGCAATACTGTGCTTACTACTGTAATCTCCCGGGGTTGTAAAAAAAATGCGCACATGGGCACAAGTAAGAATGACCGGGGCATCTTGAGCCACCATAATGGGCCGGCCCGGTAAACCGCCCTGCGAACCTGGGGGTCACCGGTGAATCCTTCAACGGGTTCGCCAACGGGTTCGCAATACCGTGAACGAACTAATGCCCGGGCCGCCAGCGGAGCAAAGCGTGAGCTCTATCGTCTGCCGCACCCATCATCCTGCATGGCAGGGCTCTCGCTCCGCGTGCTCGTTGATAATTCAACGCTTATCGATCGCTATTTTCTCGGGGAACCGGGTTTCTCCTGCTACCTTGCATGCGGGAAGAAGAAGATCCTGTTCGACACCGGCTACTCCGGGGCGTTCCTTGCAAATGCCGGGAAGATGGGCATCGACCTGCTCGATCTCGACACCGTTGTCCTCTCACACGGCCATAACGACCATACCGGCGGCCTGCCGTTTCTTATGAACGCTCACCTCGAAGCCGCGATTGGGAAACGTCCCCACCGGCAGCCGGCAATCGTCGCCCACCCCCACTGTTTCTATCCCCGCCCGGCCCGGGACGCCGGAAACATCGGCTGCCCGCTCGACCCTGAACGTATCCGGTGCGGAGCAATGGTCACAACAACGACAAAACCGGTCTGGCTCACGGACACGCTCGTATTTCTCGGCGAGATCCCCCGGCACAGCGACGTGATCCCGGACCGTGGGAAACGCCGCACGATCCTGATGCCGGGCGGCCCGGAGCCCGATCACCTGCTGGACGATTCCGCGCTTGCGTACGTCTCGGATGCGGGACTTGTCATCGTCACCGGCTGCGCCCATGCCGGCATCCTGAACGTTATCGATTGTGCACGGGAGGTGACGGGAGCAGATACCGTCCGCGACATCATCGGGGGGTTCCACCTGAAAGCGTCCGACCGGGCGGCCATCGATGCCACGGTTGCCGGTCTCAAAGAGATCCGCCCCGCAGCGCTCCATCCCTGCCACTGCACCTCGCTTGCGGCAAAGATCGCGCTTGCCGCCGTTGCACCCGTGGGGGAAGTCGGCGTCGGGCTCCTGCTGGAGTATTAACCGGTCACGGGAGGCAGGGCATCAAGTCCGGACCGGTACGTGCGCGGCGTTCATCTATGCCCGGGAATGCGGCGCACCATCCATCGCCGGGATCACGGGATTCCATCCCCGGCCGGAAATAGAACCGCGATAATACTGGTTTATTATACCGTCTCGTTCAATACTATCTGGAAATTCCGGTTCCCTGGAGCCGGGGACCCAAAAAACAATTCACGTAAAGGTCGATCATTCTGGACAACAAGACAGTTTTTATCGTCGAAGACAACCCCCTCATCAGCGAGATCCTTGCAGACAAGATCACGGAAATGGGGTATACGGTCTGCAATTCGGTCAGGACCGGCGAAGAGGCAATCGAGTACTGCAGGAATTTCCGTCCCAATCTTGTGATTATGGATGTATCGCTGGACGGCCTGATGGACGGGATCGAGGCCGGGACCCGGATCCGGAAGGAGTTCAACATCCCCTTTGTCTTCCTCACAGCCTATGATAAGTCCGAGATCCCGGATGGTATGAGAGACGCCGATCCTTCCGGTTGCATCACCAAGCCTTTTTCCGATGATGCTATCCGCGCGCTTCTCGAAGAACTGCTCTGATTGCAGGAATATTCTGCCGGATTTCCGGCAGGATATGCAGTATCACGGGGTGAACGGGCAGGAGAGAAAAACCGATGATTTTATACATAGTAATGGGGCAAGTAAATTCGTAGTGAATATCCGGAGTTAAATAACCTTGAAACGAAAGATCGCCCGCCGTCAAATGGAGAACCACCCGCAGAAAAACGGGTCGGATTCCCGCACTTCAGGCTTTCCTGCATTTTTCCAAGAGAATATGACGGTTATTGACGGTACATGCCGGGACTGGTGACAACTCTGATCAATGCAAATGTTTTGATTGTCGAAGACGATCCCATTATCTCCGATTTGATTGCATGGAGGGTCAGGGAGCTCGGGTACAGGGTCTGCAGCACGGTACAGACCGGCGAAGATGCAATCGAATACTGCCGGAAGTGCCCCCCCGATGTCATCCTCATGGATATCGGGCTTAAGGGAAAAATCGATGGCATCGAAGCAGGAACGAGGATCAAGCAGCAGATGAAGATCCCCCTGATCTTCCTGACGGCGCATGATGAAGAAAAAATCCTCGAACAGGCCCGGAAAGCGAAACCGGATGGGTTCATCACCAAACCGTTTACCGATAACGATCTCCGTATCGCGCTGAATTTCGTGCTGTAATCCTCCTCCCCAAAATCACCCGGGTATCCGGTAACTTCCCCGTATTTTTCAGGTGTTCTTGTTGTGACAGGGCGGATGCAGGTTTCCAACCTAACCTATATCCCGATCAAAATGCAAGTCTGATTTCAGTTTAGTGCGATCCGCCATGATCACCGCAGAAAGCCTTGTCAAAAAGTTCGGCAGCTTTACCGCGCTTGACGGCGTCTCGTTCGGGTTTGAGGACGGCGAGATCTTCGGGATCATCGGCCATAACGGGGCGGGAAAGACCACGCTTTTAAAAATCGTCTCCGGCCTTGTTGCGCCGACCTCCGGTTCGCTCATGGTCAACGATATCGACGTGGTGAAAGACCCGGTCGCGCTCAAGGAGATGCTCGGGTACCTGCCGGAGGAGTCCCGGCTCTACGAGACGATGACCGCGGAGAATTATCTCGCGTTCTTCGGCGAGATCTACGGGCTCTCGGCGCAGGAGATCAGGGTCCGGTCCCGCCAGCTCTTCGCGGCGCTCTCGCTCGAACCCAACGGCAAGAAGCTCGGCGAGTTCAGCAAGGGCATGAAGCGTAAGGCGGCGATTGCCCGGTCGCTTATCCATGATCCGAAGTTCCTCGTCTATGACGAACCGACAAGCGGGCTCGACCCCATGACCTCGCGGTTCATCGCCGATTACCTGCGGACGCTCCGGAAAGAGGGCAAAACGATCGTGCTCTCGGCCCACAACCTGTACCAGGTCGAGGCGATCTGCGACAAGGTGATGATCCTCCGGCGCGGGAAGGTGGTCGCGTTCGGGTCCATGAAGGAGCTCCGGGAGCAGTTCGGCTCGCTGACGTACACGATCTTCTTCTCGATTGAGAAGCCGGGGAACCTGATCGGGCACTCGAAGACCTACCGGCAGGAGGAGGGGCTCTTTGTCTGCGACGCGGAGAGCATGGAGGAGCTCAACGAGAGCACGGGGCTGATCGCGGAGGCGGGCGGCCGGGTGGAGAAGATCGAGTCCAAGTACCCCTCGCTCGAAGAGATGCTGCTCCGGATCGGGAAGTAATCCCGTTCTGACTTAAAAACCATGTGGGAACTTCCCATCAGTCTTCCCGGGAACACGGGGGCTGTCATCGTAGAATTCCCGTTTTTTTAGAGAAAGTATTCATACTGCGCTTCGGATACGCCTAGGTTGCCGTACCTGGAACGGCATTACCAGAACGATGCGCTATGGAGTACCTTCTACCGGTTATCATTCTTGTCGCCCGTATCGTCGAAACGAGCATGGAAACCATCCGGCTCGTGTACATCAGCAAAGGCCACAAGTACCTTGCCTCGGGGATCGGCACCCTGAAAGTCGGGATCTGGGTCCTCTCGACCGGGCTTGTCCTCGCAAACCTTGACAACATCCCCGGGATCCTCGCGTACATGGCAGGATACGGCATCGGCACGCTGCTTGGGATGACGATCGAGTCCTGGATCGGGCTTGGCACGGTCGCCGTCCGGATGTTCTGCACAAAAGAGCCGGCCCCGCTCATCGGGGCGCTGGGATCGCTGGGGTACGGCACCACCCGCATCAACGGGTCCGGCCAGTTCAACCCGGCGGTCGCCGTCCTCATAAGTATCGTGCCCCGGAGGGAACTTGCCCGGCTTTTAGAGATGCTCAGGCACGATTACCCGAAAGTTCTCTTCACGGTCGAGGACGTTTCAACCATGCATGACCGGGAGATCTTCTTTAAGAGGCGCCCGGCTCGGGGCCTGCGGGGATTTTTTGGCGCCTGATCAGAAGAGTTTTCTCCGCCACATGAGAAGGCCGAGGAGCACCGAGATCACGACCGAGAACATGAAGATGGTTTCGAAGGCGAGCGGGGCCTGCGAGAGCGGGAGATCGGCAACGTTCATGCCGTAGAAACTTGCGATCATCGTCGGGATCGCGATGATGATCGTGATCGAGGTGAGGAATTTTAAGACGGTGCTTAAGTTGTTGGAGACGATCGTGGCAAAGGCACCGGTCATGCCGTTCAGGATGTGCAGGTAGATCTGCGCCATCTCCATCGCCTGCCGGTTCTCGATGATGACGTCCTCCAAAAACTCCGTGTCCTCTTCGGACATCTTCAGCGCTTTTATCTTCTGGATCCTCTCAAGCACAGCTTCGTTCGACTTGAGTGAGGTCGAGAAGTAGATGAGGCTCTTTTCCAGCTCCATCATCCGGAAGAGTTCCTCGTTCTTCATCGAGCGGCGCAGCTCCACCTCGATCCCGGACATCATCCGCTCGATCTGCCGGAGGTGGACGAGGTAGGCGGACGCGTTGCGGTAAAAGATCTGGAAGAGGAACCGGGTCTTCTTCAGGGTGTGGAAATGCCGGACCTTTCCCGCGACGAAGTCGTCGATGATGGGCGACGCGGTGCTGCAAACCGTGACGATCATCGTCTCCGAGATGACGATGCCGAGCGGGAGCGTTGCAAGGGTCCGGATCCCGTCCCGTTCGTACATCGTGGGGATGTCCAGGACGATGAGAATAACAGCATCCTCGGTGTCGATGCGGGGGCGCTCCTCCTCATCGAGCGCGGCTTTAAGAAAATGGAGCGGGAGGGCGCACGACCCGGCAACCTGCACGAGTTCCTCTTCGGAGGGGGCGGTCAGGCGGACCCATGCGCCCTCGGCCGGGCTTTCGATGATCCCGGCAACCGCCGGATCCGTATCCGTTGCCGACTTGTAAACCTGTATCATGGGCCCTCATCCGGAAGTGTCCGTGCATTCCTGCGTGACAGTGTTTATGGGAGCCGGGACTGCTTTAAAGGTTTCAACCGGGGGCCATGAGTTGCGCGGGTCTGTGACAGAACCGTTGTGCTGCCGCGCCTGCTGCCTCTCCAGCCCCTGCCGGCAGGTCAGCAGGTCACGTGCAGGATGGCGACGAACCGGTCGGTCTCCCCGATGATGCCGGGGAGAATGTCGGGGGTCTTTCCCGTGACGGTTTCGTAGTGCGACAGGATGGCCCTCGCATCCGGCGTGACCGGGAGCTCGCCGTACTGGCCGGTCCCGATGAATACCTTGTGCGCCTTTTCATCCGGGAGAAAATCCAGTTCTGCGGCAGAGAGCGGCGTGTGCCCGTATTCGCCCCTGAACGTTCGGGATGCCTTCTTCTTCCGTTCCTTTACCGTCCCGTCAGCATGGATGATGACATCGTGATCGTACCGTATCCCGCCGATCTCGATCCAGCCAAACCCGGTCTGCATAGTTTTCCCTGCGGATAGGATGGCAGATCCACCGTATCAATGTTTCCCCGGCCCGGCAGGAACCGGTCACCGAACCATAAAAAGGATCGGAACATGCGAACCGGGACCTGAGAATGACTCGCCGCGCTCATAAGGTCCCGTGCCTGCGGAACTTTCGTTACCCCTCTTTCTTCTCCGTAAGTTTCCGGTACATCTCCTCCCCGACACACTCTTTTGCGTATTTGCACCACTGCACGCAGGAGGCGATGTCGTTCCAGATGACGAACCCGCATTTGCCGCAGGCGACCTTCACATCGTTGGAGAAGATCTCGATCTCTTCCCCGCATTTCGGGCACTTTTTGATCGTGAGCGTGGGGGTCCGGAGGTTCGCGGTGCCGGGGCAGCGGTCAAACATGGACCGGGTCCCCCGGATCTTCCGGATTCTCCGGATCTTCAGAAGATTCCACCCTGCCCTTCTTCAACAGGGTTGGCGCGGCAAACCGGTATTCCGTAAGGAGCGCCTTCCGGTACTCCGCCAGCTTTTTTGTGGGGATGAAGTTGAACCGGCGTACGCGTTGTACGATCTCGTCCGTGATCGTATCGTCATCGGTAAGGTTCAGGTTCGCGACGTCAAGGAGGATCCAGTCCAGCCGGTCGATCCCGGTCTCCTTCCCGTCAATCGGGATCTTCCGGATCTTGATCCGGTCCGGGGGAACCCCCCCGCAGACCGTGCAGTAATACCCGTCCTTCTCGTCGCCGCCCATCGTCTCACTCCCGGATCATGGTGAGTGTCATCCTGAACCGTTCCTTTGCCTGTACCGCGTGCGGTTTGTTTGCCGGGAGAATGATCATCTCGCCGGTCTTTACCGTGAACCATTCCCCCGCGATGGCGATCTCTGCCACCCCGTCCGTGACTGTGAGGATTGCATCGAAGGGTGCCGAGTGTTCGGAGAGTCCTTCCCCTGCATCAAAGGCAAAGAGCGTGATGGTGCCGGTCTTTTTAAAGACGATCATCCGGCTTGCAACCGTCCCGTCCTGGTACTGAATGAGGTCGTTGACCGCGAGGACTTTTCCCGCGAGTTCTTCGCGTTTTTTGTCAGCGGTGCTCTTCTCTTCCGGCAGGGTCACAATTACTCCTCCCGGAGTTGGTATTCACATGAGGGATTATATGGGTATCTGTCCCGGTTAATCCGGAGAACATTTCCGAAGAACCCGTCGTCGGCAATATCCCGTGATTCCCGTACTGCTTTCCGTGCATGCAGGGCTTTTTTAAGATACCCCGGAGTTCTTCCTCCGGCTTTGAGGGGATCCGGATCAACACGAAATTCATGTTGCCGGTTTCCAGAGTCTTTGTCGCAGCCTTCACGACCGGGCTATCCCGGGTATCGCAATGCGGGGGTATCTGTCTCACGTCCCATGATCGGACGGCCACCATAACCCGGATATTAAAAACGAATCGTTATGGACGGTAAAACGGCAACCTGTCGCAAAGGTTCAGGCAACCCGGACCGCTGCCCCGGTATTCCGTGCCGTTGTAACAAACGTAGTCCCACTGCACCAGCCATCCATGAACGAGCGTGCCGCGGACTCGACATCGGAAACCCCGGTATCGCAGAACGCAAAGAGCGCCGGGCCAAAAGAACTCATCCCGGCGCCCGCCGCCCCGGCGTCCCGCATTGCGTCAAGGAGGCCGGCGAACTCCGGAGGCTGGAACGTGTGCTCGACCTTCTTGAACCCGACGCGCTGGATGGCGTTGACGGACGAGCCGAAGAGGTCGAGGTCGTGCTCGACGATTGCCGGGAGCATCTTTACGAGCACTTCGTGGCAGAGCGTCCGGACCTCGTCGACCGGCACCGGGCAGCAGGTCCGGAAGATATCCGCCTCGCGACTGCCGCTCGCGCCCGGGTCGACCGCGGGGATCGCGAGAACGATCTTCCAGTCCTGCGGGAAGTCGTGCCGGACGGTGACCGGCGCCGGCCGGATACCTTTCGACGCGGATGACGGGGCAAACCCGGTCTTCTCCGCGCCCGGCCCGAACCGGTGACCGCCGTCGATAATGAACCCGCCGGATTCGAACGCCGCGGTGCCGATGCCGGATGTCCCGCCCCGGCCGGTCAGCTGCGCGAGCTCCTGCACGGTCATTTTCCGGTCGTAGAGTTCGCAGATCGCCTTCGCAGTCGCAAGCGAGAGCTGCGAGCCGGAGCCAAGACCCGTATGGGACGGGTACGAGCACCGGACCCGGACTTCAATTCCGGCCCCCGCATGGATGCCGGCAAGCGTCCCTTCTGCAATGTTCCGGACAACCCCGGATGTGATCCCGTCGCAGCCGGAGACCGCGATCCCGTCCGCCTGCCGGGCCTCGATTAAAATTCCCGGGTCATTGAGCGCGATCCCGATCCCGCCGTCAACCCGGCCGGAGCCGCCATGCATCTCGATGAGTCCGAGATGGATCCGGCTGCCGGTCCCGACAACGACCCGGCGCTCGTCCAGGAACCGGTTGTAGGGGAACTGCTCGGTGATGAAGATGAGCGGCTCGCCCCGGTGGATGATCCGGTAATCCCGCGAGAGCATCGGTTCGGAGCGGAGGATTGAGAAGATCGTGCTTGTCGTGTCGTCCGCAGGTGCGACCTTTGCGTTCAGGATCTCGCGCCGGGCCTCGATCCGGTGCCGGCTGATGATCTTCCCGATCGGGATATCCGCTCTCATCAGGTCGTCTTTGAACTCCGGCGAGAGCCGGGCGAGCGGCGTCTCCGAGACCGCGTAGATGAGCACCCCGCCCGTCTCCGCGTCCCGGATCTCGACGATCCGGTGGTTCACCATCCCGCCTTCTTCGATGTTCAGCCGGCCTGCGACTTCCGCACCGGCAGGGACAACTTCCTGCACGAGCGTTCGTATGGCGATCGCATGGCCGGTGACCGCTTCGAGCAGCTGGGTGACCGACCCGTCCGTCCCGAGAAGGATCTTCTGGACCGGCGAGAGGTGTCCCACGTCGCGCTCGATTGCATCCAGGCCCTGCATGATATCCATTTTACTCTCCTCTGCGTGGTGGCTGATAAGCGTAGTGATCGCGTTGCGGTGTTGTGCCGCAACCGCCCACAAAGCGTATGGCGCCGTGCGTTGTTCTTTTCTGAAGAAAATCCCGGAACATCTCTGCCAGAAGAATCCGGGGATGGTTCCGGAATATCCGGAAGGTCTCATTGTGGCGCGCGGGAAGAAGCCGGCAAACGGGCAGGACAATGCAAAGAAGTTTGCGGAGCGGATGGGGTACCACTGGATGGAGAATCCGGAACCGGATCTCCCGTTCGATCTTTTAATTTACAAGACCGATTCCATCCGGGCGGTGAAAATCGTGCAGACCCGGTACAGGATCGACCCGGAATGTTTCTACGAGAAAAAATTCCCGGAGGATATCCGGGGCATGCGCTCGCTCCCGTTCCCCCCGCAGGTCTTCCGGGAGATCTGGCTGAAGACCCGGGGCGAGCGGGTGTTCCGGCGGCTCCATGTCATGGAAAAGAGCGTCGGGGATATCGGTTGGTGGGGACCGGACGATTATACCAACCCGCATATCCGGCAGGACCCGCCGCAAAGAAAGCCCGTCCCGACAGGGAAGTTCATCGTCGACAAGATCCCCGTGAACCGGCTGTATCCCCCGGTGTTTGCCCCGCCAGGGGGAGTACTGGAAAATACGCCCGATACGGGCTCCGATTGCCAATCCGGGCAGGGCCCGGAGAACTCCAGTGGAAGCGGCGATGACGCCGACGGAAATTATTGATATAAAACCGTGTTTTTGAAATCCGGGCAATTATGCGAGGAAAAAACCGGCCAATATAGCGGGCTTGCAGCAGTCCCGGTCCCGGGCACATACAAATACACCGTTGCACTTCAATCAGGGCTTAAAACGGGGTATTCGTAAAGATTCAGAAAATCGCCGATTCTTCGACGGTAGCAATCTCCTCTGACGGGAGCCCGGAGAGTTCATACACCGTCGCATTTATCTCCTGCCGGACGATGTGGTATTTATTTCAGGAAGTCCCGCAGCTCGTCCCTCGCAATCCCGGCCTCTTTCAGGATCTCGATCAATGTCCCGACCGGAAGATCCTTCCGATGCACAGGAACAACTGCACGCCGTTTCGATTCGGGATGAAAAAAGATCTGGTGGCTTCCTTTGGTCCGATCAAGGACAAAGCCCCGGTCCTCAAGAATTTTAATAATCTTCTGCGGTGTCTGCCGCGGGAGTTTAGGCATGCGCCTTTACCATGACCGTATATTCGAGTATGCCTTCTTCGGTCGGGATCTCTTCTCCATGTTCTTTCAGGCTTTCAAGATAGAGTTCGATCGCTTCCCTGGCCATCGTGATGGCTTCTTCAATTGTGTCACCGAACGTGATGCAGCCGGGAAGCGTGGGGACGATCGCAGTATACCCGCCTTCCGGTTCTTTCCTGAGCAGAACCCGGTAGCTCATCTGGTCCATTGCACGTATCCTCCACCTTTTGTTTTGTCCACTCTGGTTTATCTCTTCTGTGGATGGTTATAGGTTTGTCGTTGCTTTCAGCAGGAATCTTCGAGGAAATTTTCAACAGATTCTCCCGCACGCTCTGCCTGTCACGCGGAATCCTCTTCAATCACTGTAATCTCTTCCGCCGAGAGCCCGTAGATCTCATAAATCAAAGCGTCGATCTTCACGTCCGTCGCATCGATCTCCTGCCGGACAAGGCGGAGCTCCTGGTCGGTCTTCGCTTTCCGCAGGTATTCGTGCAGCGACATCATCCGTGCAACGAGCGCGACAATCCTCTCGTACCGGATCCTGTCCGTGCGGTTGTCGAAGTCGGGCGCGATCACCGGGAATTTCAGGAGATGGGCAGGGCCAAGATGGTACCCGCGATCGGTCAGCGGGCAGGTGTGCGTGATGATGAACCGGCCAAGCGACGAGTTCAGGATGGCGGCAAGGAACGGATCGTTACGGGGGATTGCGGCAAGCCCGTTTGCGAGGGTAAAGGATCCTGTAGCATCGTAACAGAATGCCGGGCCATGCTGGTACAGGGAGAAGACGATCTTCGGATATTTGTGCCCGGGTTCCGTTGCCTGCGTGAAATTTTCCACCCCCGCATCCGCATCATAATGTTCCGGAATCTCTGCAGGGCCGTCATCATCTCCCATGTGCCCGGATTCTTTGAGATACTTTGCTACATCCCGGCACTTCCGGAGATCCTTCTGATTCCCGATCGCGATCTCGAACCGCGACGGCATTTCCGGTACATAGCGCCGGATGTCTGCCGGGCGTAGCAGCGGGACAAACAGTCTCCGGCACCACCCTGCTTTTTTTGTCAGCCGGGCTCGCGTTGCCGCGTCAACGACCAGCGGGTTGTTCCGGACCCGGTGCGACCCTGCGATAACTTCTCCCATGACATACGTATCGAGCGGGGTGCCGGTCCCGTAAATTTTTTCCATGAGATCTGCGGTGCGTGTATCTTCAAGCGTCCAGCCGCCGTCATCGAGCGAGCGCTGGTCGAGCAAAAACCCGGGCATGCCGGACAACGAAGCGGGCCGGTCTTCCATGCCAACCGGTCCGCGGGAAACAAGGAACGGCCGGGCCGGGGGCTCGTTCCGGAGCCGGAGGATATACATCCGGACGTCGCTGTCAAGGATTGCCCGGGTCCGGCCGGTGTCGGCAACCGTCACGATCTGCCGGGTCAGCAGGAGCTTCCGGAGCGGGCGGGCGTGCCGGGAACGCAGGAACGTGCCGGGGAGGTGGACCGTCATCATTCCCTCGGACCGGAGGAGCGAGAGTCCCTTCTCGATGAAGTAGACGTACAGGCCGGCCGACGGAGCATAGGCCTCGAAGTGCGTCTGGAAATACTCTTCCCGGGCTTTGACGGAAAACGGCCGGTAGGGCGGCGGCGCGCAGAGCATGGCAGTAAACCCTCCTGCCGAAAAAATTTCCGGGAATGCAGCCTGCCAGTCGAAGGGATTCACGCGCCGGCGCTCGTCCGCGTTGAACGGGAATTCCGGTTTTCCGGCAAAGTAGTCCGGCGCGACGAGGGTATTGCCGCAGAGGACATTGTCTGCAAGAACCGTGCAGATCTTTCGGATCCGGTCGGCATCGACCGGTCCGGACTTTGACGCCCGGATCTCTTCGATGCAGGTACGGAGCAGGATGAACCGGGCAGCACTCACGGATTCCGGGTCGATATCGACACCGGAGATTGACCGGCGCAGGATCTCTTCCGGCGATCCGGCTGCGGTATTGCGGATGAGGAACCGGTACGCGGCAAGGAGGAAGATCCCGGCGCCGCAGGCCGGGTCGAGGATCCGGATCGCGCCGGCATCCGGGGGAGTATCGCGGAGGATCTCCCGGAGCGTCCCCTCGGTGATTACCGCAACGACCTGTCGTGCAGGCACGTCCACGGACCCGGTATAGAGCATCGCGGATTTCCCGGTCGATCTCACGCGATACCCGTCGGAAATTTCCAGCCGTGTCGAAAGGAGGTACTCGAGGAGGACCGCGAAGTCTTCGGGTGCAAGGGATGCGGACAGCACCAGAAATTCCGGCGCTCCGATGCGCCCGATGAATTCCCGCAGCGCCGCATCAGGTAATGCCGGTTCCCGGGAACCGGGTGATCCCCCGGCAGAGAAGATGGCGGCAGGAAGACCGGCATCCGAACAGGCCCGGGCCATGCGCTTTCCGATGCCCTCGCTCTCCGCAATGAGCGCAAGCGTGCCCGGTTCAACAAACCCGGACCGCTCCCCGACATTCAGGAAGAGCACCCGAAGGATGGATGAGAAAACCGCAGAATTCAGGTCCGGGCCGGTAACCCGGGAGTCTTCCTGCACCAGCTGCCGGGCGAGACGATCGCGTGCGGAGCCGAGCGTTGCGAGAACGACGTGCGCTTCCGGCGATAATCCGGGATATGGCAGACCACCCTCCGCAGCGGGCGCAGGCATGGGAGAGCTATTCGCAGGAACAGCGGATAATGCTGTTGAAGGCCTGCGACCGCCCGTCCTGCCCGGCGCAGGAACGGCGACCATAACGATGACATTGCAGGACGTCATACTCCTGAGCGGAACAGGTTCTGCATCCCCGGAACGGGAGATGGCGCAACCGTACGTTCCGGGTACAACCATGCCCCGCGGCACATCGTTAAAAAACGGGACAACACCCCCGCTGCTCGAATTCCGGAATATCACCGTCATCAAAGGATCCGCAAAACTCCTCGACGCGGTCTCGCTTACCCTCGCGGAAGGCGAGAACGTTGCCATCCTCGGCCCCAACGGCGCCGGCAAGTCCTCGCTCGTGAAGACCATCAACCGCGAGTACTACCCGGTTGCGTCCCGCAGGCGTACCGTCTTCCGGATCCGGGGAAAGGATGTCTGGGATGTCTTCGACCTCCGGGCAAGCCTCGGGATCGTCTCGAACGATCTCCAGTGCACGTTTTCCCGCGACATCTCAGTCCGGGAGGCCGTCCTCTCCGGGTTCTTTGCAAGCATCGGGCTCTTCATGCACCGGGTGACACCGGCCATGGAGCGGAGGACGGACGAGCTGCTGGAGTCTCTCGGTGTCAGCCATCTCGCCGGAAAACCGATGGCCCTCCTCTCATCCGGCGAGGCGCGGCGGGTCCTGATAGCCCGGGCGCTTGTCCATAACCCGAAGACGCTGCTCTTTGACGAGCCGACAAACAGCCTCGATCTCTCTGCGCTGCACACGTTCCGGTCGACGATACGGGCAATTGCAAAGGACGGCACCGGCATCATCATGGTCACCCACAACCTGCACGACATCATCCCGGAGATCTCCCGCGTCATCCTGATGAACGGCGGGCGGATCGTGGCGGACGGAGAGAAGGAAGCGATCCTGACCGACGCAAAGATCGGCAGGCTGTTTGGCGTGCCGGTCAGGGTCCGGGTGGAAGACGGCTGGTACTACGCGACAGGCTATTGAAGGATTTTCCGACTTTTTCAGGCTCCCGGTCCCCCGGGAATCGGGAACCGCAGCATCACCGCATCATCTTTAACGGCTTATGCATCGGATCATAAAGGCACAAACTGTACCGGAGATTTGACATGAATTTTGGAATGTTTGGAAATTCCTCTGCGGCGTACCTTGCGACGCCTGAAGGACAGGACACGGTGAAAAAGTTCCTCGGCTCTTCAGAAGGGACTGCGCTTCTGAAAAATTACCTGACCTCTCCGGAAGGAGCGGCGGTTGCAAAGAACATTCTGCCGTCGGTCATCGGGAGTCTTAACCTTCCGGCCGGCACGCAGGAGACCCTCCAGAAACTGCTGCAGAACCAGTAACGTTTTTATTGTTTGTTTTTTGTTCTTTTTTATAAGAAATACCAGATATTCGTACAATTCCCATAAGATTATAAAAAAAACAGGGCCAGATACCGGATTTTTCACCTCATACCATGATTTTTTAAAAAAGCTCAGGGGATCTCCAAATCAGACTATTTGGTAGTATAAATAATGGTGCATGGCATCGGCGCAATGCAAAATCACATTGCATAATTATATTATCATACCTATCTATGGGGGGATCATCCCTGATCTCAGGGAGGAGGAAAATTATGAGTCGGAAATTAACACATTATCAGCGCCTGATGCTGATCTTTTCTGTAGTATTCCTCATATTGTTCTGCGTTGGTGCGGTATCAGCAGCAGACCGTGTTGGAAGTTCAAAATCGGATACGGTCATGAAAATCATGGCATTTGGGATCCAACAGGCTGACCAGGAAGATTCCACCTGTTCCGGGCCGACAACGACTGATTTGAGCGAAGGGGTTACTACGGACGATGTTGTGAATTCGCTTGTAGGTTCAGGAGTTTCAGTATCCAACATCGTTTATAAAGGAAGTCAGAACTCTGCCGGGTTATTTTCGAACGGGATGGGCACATTCGGATTTGACAAGGGCGTCGTCCTCAGCTCAGGGGATATCTGGTATATCGAGGGACCTAACGAATTAGATGATGTCACCCGTAACAACGGTCTGCCCGGCGATGCAGCACTTGGCGCACTCATTCCGGGATATACGACCTATGATGCAACGGTCCTGGAATTTGATTTCGTTCCGACGACAAGCGTCCTTGAATTCAAGTATGTCTTTGCGTCTGACGAATACAATGAGTACGCGAACACAAACTTCAATGATGTGTTCGGTTTCTTCGTGAACGGGGAGGCCGTTTCGGACAACGTTGCCCTGATCCCGGGAACGGCGACACCGGTCGCCATCAACAATGTGAACGGCGGAAACCCGTTCGGAACCAATGCAAAGAACGCGGATAAATACAACAACAACGACCTCAGCGATGGCGGACCATTCTATTGTACCGAGATGGACGGCTTTACGGATGTGTTCACGGCAACTGTCAAGGTGAACCCCGGGCAGACGAACCATATCAAACTGGCAATTGCAGATGCCGGTGATCACATTTACGATTCCAACGTCCTGATCGAAGGAGGGAGTTTCACTGCTCCGCAACTCACCCTTGAACCGCTGACTGAATCATCCTGTGGCACCACCCACACAGTGACAGCTACGCTTCACGAGGCACCCCCGGTTTTTTCGCTTGACGATGGCGGATCAGCAGTTTCCGGCCAGGAAATTACCTTTACCGTTCTTTCGGGCCCGAACGCAGGCAAGTCCGGAACCGCTTTAACCGATGAGAACGGTGTTGCAACATTTACGTATACCAACACCGGTGGCGCAGGTATGGATACGATTCAGGCAACCGCCTCCGGCGGGGAGATCTCGTCCAACCTTGCGTACATGAACTGGCTTGAATCCTGCAATGTTCCGGAATTCCCGACACTTGCACTCCCGATCGCGATGATCCTCGGATTTGTATTCATCGCGTTCTGGCTGGGCTTAGGGAAGAACCATTAATTTTTTCCATTTTTATATCCAGAAGAACCGGGAAAGATACGGAAAGAAATCAGTAATTCCTGTCAGGAAGTTTAAAGATACGCCTGCGCATAGTCGCAAGACCGGACACTTTTTTTGAAATCCCCCTCTTCCGCGGTCTTTGCAAATGCCGGGTAGATCGTGCCCCACTCTGTCTTCCCGCCATCGGCTGCGGCTTTTTTGTTCTCGTTCGTCGTGCCGATCATGCCTGCCGGGTAAGTGGCGACAATCTCCGCTTTGCCGTCCCTGAACTCCCTGAAGATTAGTTTTGCGTGTTCCCGCTCGTTCTGTCCGCGTTGTATCCGTACAAAATCGCGCAGATCTGCTCGTAATCCTCCTTCTTTGCCACGCCCGCAAAGAAGTTGTATCGGATCCGCGCCCCCGACTCTCCCGCAAATGCGGCAAACAGGTTCTTTTCCGTTTTGCTGCCTCTCAGCTGCCATGGTATCTCATCTCCGGCAGACCGTTTACCCCATAGGTCGATATGCCCTACGGTCGGTCAGCCGGGGAAAAACATCCGGGCGATTTCCGGGAAAGATAAACAAATACCTCCGGAAAATTCCGGATTGCCGGGAAATCCGGAGCCGGCATTCAGCCGGAACCCTGCATACCGGCGATACGCCGGATCTGTTCCTGTGTCTGTGCCGGCGTGCCGGTCGTATTGACCATCACGAGATCCGTCCTCTGCAAAAGATCGGCGATGAACCGGTTCCGGAGCCCGGTCTTCCGCTTGTCTGTAACGAGGAGGTGCGGGTTGAAGTACCGGTTTTTGGAAAAGAGGGCTACCCCCTCCTCCGGGCGAAGGTGCGTGACGACTAAAGGATCGGAAGCGTCGCGTTTCAGGACGATCACGGTCCGGATCGTGGTGAGCGGGAAGAGCCGGCCTTTCCCCACGACCCAGCGCAGGTCGGCAACCGCCCGGCCGTCCGCATCGTATTCGTTGTCCGGCACAAGCCCGGCGTATTCCTTCCAGATGGTTGCAAGATCCTGCCGGATGTAGAAGTTCCGCTCGGAACCGTACGCGAGGATGTCCGGCGCAAAGACCCGGGCAAAGAACCAGTCGTCCGCGACGATCCGTGCCCGTGGATCGGCAAGGAGCCCGTACGTCTGGGTGGTCTTTCCCGCCCCCGAAGTTCCCACGATGCAGAGCCCGTTCCCGGCAATGTCGATGCAGGCGCCGTGCACTGAAGCGATCCCGTGCTCGTCTTCAAGGATGTCACCGGCACAGCTGAGCGCAATCGACTTGATCCACCCGTAGTACCGGACATTCAGGAGGAACGCCGTCTTCGAGTACGGGTCGTAGAGAACCGTGTCGGGAGGATACCCGGGATCGTTTAAGACAAAGAGCCTCCCGTGCGACCGGACGTTCTGCGACATCGAGAAAAAGTTCTCCTGCCACGTATCCCGGACCGTTGGATCGTCGCAGAGTAGTTTGATACAGCAGCCGCAGATCTCGGATTTCACCTCGTACCTCACCCGGGAAAGGAACTTTTCTGCGAGCGTGTCCTTCTCATCCGGCGTTATCAGGGAGATTGTGTATGCCATGAGTCACCGGACCGGTCAGGAACGGCTCCGGCGGGGCCGGAACAGGAGCCAGACGCCAAGCAAAATGAGGAACACCGGCACGACATACGTCCAGAAATGCGGCGGGGCAACGAGGATCCCGGCTCCAAGAACGACAAAGAAGATCCCAATGAGAAGCAGGGGTGCGTTCTGCATTGCGGAGCCCGTGATGGAACCGGCCGTACCGGCCGCCCCTTCCTGCGGGAGGAGCGCCGCAGCAAGGAAACCGAGCCCGAGCCCGATCAGGATGCCGGGAGCGGCGTATCCAAGGAGCAGCCCGAGGCCAAGACCGATGAGGGCGCCGGCCGGAATGAACATGTGCCTTTGGTGTCTTCCGGGGATATCTCCTGAGGGGGTACTCTCTTCACTTACCATGATCCAGTCTGTCTTCTCAATCCAGATAAAGCAAATGCAGAATCATGGTGACAAAAACCGGCCGGCTGGACCGGATCTTACAGTTCAGCGGATCCGGTACGCATCGTCCGGAACGGTAATCTCGAACCGTGCACCCCGGCCCGGAACCCCGGTTTCCCGGATCGTAATCCCGGTGATGGAGAGGATCTCCTTTGCGAGAAAGAGGCCATACCCGGTATTTTTGCCGACGCCTTTCTCGAAGATCCGCTCTTTCTCGTCTTGGGGTACACCGATCCCGTTGTCCTCGACTGCGATTACAAGTCCGCGTTCGCCCTGTTCGCAGCTCACTGCGATCTCCGTCACATGCCCGCCATGCCGGACCGCATTCTCGAAAAGGTTGAAGAAGACCTTCTCCAGCATGGGATCGGCATACACCTCGGCATCGCAGGTGCAGGCTACCTTGATACCGGCGGGTTTTACTTTTGCGACAAGTTCACTGACACGGTACCATGCAGGCGCATGCATGCCGAGATCCTGGTACTCCTTCGTGAAGGCGATCTGCCGGGCGATGGCGGATCCTGCGGCATCGATCTTTCCGAGCACTTCGGTTATGGCAGGATCCTGATTTTTCATCCGGGCAATCTGGGCAAATCCTCTCAGGATCGAGACCTGGTTTGCCACATCGTGCCGGGTGATGCCTGAAAGGAGGTTCATTTTCTGGTTGGTTGCAAGGATCGTCCGTTCCGCCTTTTTGCGTTCGGTGATATCGAGGAAACAGACGAGGCTTGCGGTAACCCGGCCGCCCCTGTCGGTTACCGGGGTCCCGAAGACTTCTAAGAGGATCGCTGTTCCATCGGGGCGCACGACCACCATGTCATCGATATGGCGGCTCTCGCCATACATGCCGCGGATAACCGGCATCTCGTCGGCCGGGTAATGTTCGGATGTCCCGGCCTTGTATGCCGCGTATACCTCGGCAAGGTTTGCCCCGGTGGCATTCGGAAGAATGCCCCTGCCTAAAAGCCGTTCTGCTTCATGGTTGGCGATGAGGGGTTTTCCGGAGGGAGCTTCTACCATGAA
Source organism: uncultured Methanoregula sp. (assembly GCA_964574125.1). Taxonomy (GTDB): domain Archaea; phylum Halobacteriota; class Methanomicrobia; order Methanomicrobiales; family Methanospirillaceae; genus MVRE01. The sequence continues at coordinate 36,773 of CAZNLI010000001.1, read as the reverse complement.
GATGCCGATCGGGATCGTATCGAGCATCGTACTGATGAGCCGGTTCCGGGAATCGAGTTCTTCCGTTCGCTGGCGCAATGCCTCTTCGACGTGTTTTAATTCCGTGATATCCCGGGAGATCCCGAGCACGGCTGAGACACGACCCGATCCGTCGCGTACCGGCATCAGCGCGTGATCGTACCAGAATTCCCGGCCGGAAAAACCGAGTTTTCCGGTACTGTGCTGCGATTCGCCGGTCTCAAACACCTTCCGGATAGCCCGGCCCTGCAGGTCTGCGATCTCCGGGGGAAAAAGGTCTGAACGTTTACGCCCGGCGATCTCTGCCGGGGCATATCCAAGCATCGTTGCCGCGCTGTTGTTTACGTACGTGACCCGGTCATCCGGGTCTATGACGAAGATCAGGTCCGGGGAGGCTTCCGAAAGGCTGCGGTACTTCTCCTCGCTCTCTTTTATTGCCTCCTCCATCCGTTTCTGCCCGGAGATGTCCCGGAATGTCCCTTCAATATCGCACAACGTCCCGTCATGGTCGTGCAGGATATGGCTGCTTGCCGAGATCCAGATCGGGGTCCCGTCTTTTCTCTTCAGCCGGACCTCGTAGTTGGTAACCTTCCCCTCCCGGTGAATCTTGTCAAGGGCACTCTTCCGGTCTTCCGGGTTGAGGTAGAAGCAGTCCGCGATATTCTTCCCGAGAAGTTCGGAGACATCGTCATACCCCAGCAGGTCTTTCAGCGACCGGCTGATCCGGGTGAGCCTGCCATCGGTATCGGTCCGGTAGAAGACATCCTGCAGGTTGTCCAGCAGATCGTTATATTCCCGGGACATGGTGATAAGGGTCTCTTCCGCCCTCCTGCGATCCGAGATATCCCGGTGGGTCCCGATGTAACGCAGGGGTTTTCCGGACCCGTCACGATCTACGATCTTTCCCCGGGTAAGTATCCAGCGCCATTCGCCGGATGCGGTACGCATACGCTGTTCGTTCCCAAACGAGGGGATCCTGCCCGCAAGGAGATCGGCAAACTGGCGGTCGCCCTCCGGCCGGTCCTCCGGGTGGATCAGGTCAAGGAATCCGGGGAGGGTTGTGGGGAATTCTTCCGGCCCGTAACCGAGCATGCCCCGGGTATTCCGGTCCGTTTCAACCGTGTTTTTGACAAGGTCCACGTCCACGATCCCTTCGTCTGCGCCCCAGAGTGCAAGCTCGAGGCGTTCCCTGCTTGTGCGGAGCGCTTCTTCACGCTTTTCGTCATCGGTAATATTGCGGAATGTCCCGATTGTCGCCGGCCTGCCCCTGTATATCGCAGTTCCGGCATGCATCCGGACCCTGATCCGGGTTGTCTTGTCTTTGTGCAGAAAGGCAAACTCATAGGATACGGGGACGGGCTCGCCACGCATCCGGGCCTCGTTCCGGGATACGACTGTCTCCGCATCCTCGGGTGCAAGTATATCCGAGATATGATGATCGACCAGTTCCTGCTCGTTGTACCCGGTCATTACGGCAAATGCCTTGTTGTAAAAGACCATCCGGCTGTCCTGGACGATGAAGACGCCGTCCTGGCTGTTCTCTACGAGCGTCCGGTACTTCTCCTCGCTCTCCCGGATCGCGTTCTCCAGTTTTTTCCGCTTTTCGATCAGTCGTGTCGTAAGAACGATGCCGTTGACAGCCGGGACATTCAGCAGGTTCGTTGCAACCGTATCGACCCAGAGGCAGGTGCCATCCGCTCTCCTTGCACGGAACTCCGTGGGTGTTCCGGAATTTGTCCGATCATATACCTTAAGGAGGGCTGCCCGTACATGTTCGAGATCGTCCGGGTGAACCAGGGTTAACGGATCCTTTCCAAGACATTCTCCGGGGGGGTACCCAAGGATATCCGCGGCAGATGGCGACTCGAATTTAATTTTTCCATCCTGGCCGAGGATCAGGATCATGTCCGAGGCGTTCTGGATCAGGGATCGGAACCGGACCTCGCTCTGCTGCAGGCTCTCTTCTGCTTTTTTACGGGCGGTAAGATCCCGGAAATTCCAGATCCTGCCATAATATTTCCCGTCATCCCCAACCATCGGGACAGAATACCATTCGAACGTCCTGCCGTCACGAAGATCGATCTCCTCCCTGCTTGTCTCATCCTTGTGGGCGTAGAGATACCGGACACGGGTAAGAAACTCATCCGGATCGATCAGCTTGCCGAGCACCGATTGCAGTGCGCGTTCGTCGGATCTGGATGCAGCAACTTCCGGGGAGATCCCCCACAACCCGACAAACCGCCGGTTGAACGAGATCATCCTGCCGGCTTCATCGACAACAAGGATGCCGTCAGGCGAGGATTCGAGCTGGGTGGAAAGCATGGTGTTGGTAAACCGCAATGCCTCTTCCGTCTTTTTCCACTCCGTGATATCCCGGACCGACTCGATTGCCCCGGCAACCCTGCCCTGCGTATCGTAGAGCGGCGATGCGGTAGCCCAGAGCACGGCATCCCTGCCATTGTTGAACTCTGGAATCGTGATTTCGGAGAAGATGGTATCCCCGGCTTTTTTTATATAGGAGTACCGTTCGGCAATCGTTTTGTCATCCTTCAGAACAAGATCGATAAGGACCGGGCAGCGCCTGTGGTAAAACGGGAGGGTGTATTCATGATCCCCTTTCCCGAGGATATCTGCCGCCTTTACGCCGGACATCGCCTCCATTGCCCGGTTCCAGGCAATCACGATGCCGTCCGAATCGATTGCGACGGTGGCGTCCGGCAGGAAGTTGATGATATCGGCTTCCCGGCGCTCCTGATTACGGATTTTCGCCTCCGCTTTCCGCTGCAGTACTGCCTTCCGGGTCTTGTGGGCGAGATCGGCGAACTGGGAGACCGGTTCCCCCCCCTTCTGGATATAGAAATCAGCACCCTCGTTCAGCGCCGCGATGACGATCTCTTCGCGCCCCCGGCCCGTGAAGATGATGAACGGGATAGTGTTACCGGATGCCCGGACCTTTTTGAGGAGATCGATGCCGTTCATCTCCGGCATCTGGTAATCCGAGATGATGGCATCAAACGAAGTGTTTTTCAGGGTCTCTAATGCTTTCCCGGCAGACGCAACCGTCGTAACGGAGAACTCTCCGTCTCTCTCAAGGAACATCCTGCCGATCTCGAGCAGGTCCGGCTCATCGTCGACGTAAATGACGGTGATCATAGCAGTGTCTGGTGATAAATCCCAGGGCAATTGCTCTGTATAATTTTAATCCCTGTAATTGTAATTCTGCGCCTGCTACTATATTATGTCGCAGGTTATGGGATTATAGGATGTCGCGCCCCGGTTCCGGTTATTCCAAAAAGACATTGGCAGGATCATGGCACCTTGCAGGAATGCAGGTGTCCGGGAAAGATGGGAAAAACCCGCGAAAAAAATGAAAAAGGAAACGATTTTAGTATCCGCGGAGTTCGGCCTCGACTTTCTCGAGGTTTGCGATCCGCTTCTCAAGGCTCGGGTGGGTGGAGAAGAGTTCCATCAGGGTGTTTCCCGAGAGTGCCGGGATGATGAAGAATGCGTTTGCCCCCTCGACTTTTGCCTTGTACTGGGGGGGAATGGCATCCATCCTGCCGCTGATCTTGTTGAGCGCGGAGATGAGCGCCCGGGGGTTCTTCGTGATGTACCCGCTTCCGCTGTCTGCCGCAAACTCCCGGTACCGGGAGAGGGCCATGAGGAGCAGGTTTGCGATGAACCAGACAATTGCCGCAACGATGCCGGCGATGATCCATGCCCCTGCGCCGCCCTCGCGGTCGTTCCCCGAGAACAGGGCTCCCCACAGGAAGTTCTGCATGATGATGGATGCGATCATCGCAACGAAACTTGCAAGCGTCATCGTCAGGATATCCCGGTTCTTGACATGGGAGAGCTCGTGGGCGAGCACGGCTTCCAGTTCGTCGCGGGAAAGGAGGCGCATGATCGAGTCGGTGCAGGCGACAACCGCATGCTTCGGGCTCCTTCCGGTGGCAAAGGCGTTGGGCACCGGGCTCTGCATGATGGCAATCTTCGGCAGGGGGATGTCAGCCTCTTTGCTGAGTCGTGCGACCATCTGGTGGAGCTCGGGGAACTCGTCATCGGCGATAATCCGGGAACCGGTGGTCCAGAGTACCAGTTTATCCGAGAAGAAGTACTGGATGAATGCCATTCCGACAGCGATCAGGATCAGGAACGATGTCGGGATCCCAAGGAACGAGAGGATTGCAAGGAATACAAGGTAGACGACGAGGAGTAAGAACATCGTCAGCCATACCCGGCCGGTAAGGCCCCAGTCACGTTTCCATTTCATACTGGGTATGTATTCGACAGATACGCTTTTAAAGAATTCGTCTATACCAATGGTAAGTGCCTGACGGGAAATTGCGGAGTTACGCTGACGTTGATTTTAAGGAACCTGGCTGCCCGTGAAAACTGCCCGTGAAAAAATCCAAAACTATTTTTCGTTCAGGCACCGGACGATTAGGTATGCCGGATGCCGATTCCGAAGCTCTTGCTGATGTCGGGTACGGGATCTTTACGCACCTCCTGAACAAAGGGCTGCAGGAAAAGGGGAAGCATCTCTTTGCGCTCGTTGAGGGAGGTACTGGTTTTCTTCAGGAATTCGATGAGATCTTTGCGCGTTTCGGAATCGAATACCCCCAGCTTGCCGAAGCGCTCTCACGGCGGTTTCCGGAAAAGACTGCGATCTATGACATGATCCTTGCCGGGGAAGGTGTGACGCCGTCAAAGACCGTGCAGATGTACTGGATCGTCCAGGACGCACCCGGGAGCCTGCCGGAAGCGATCGAGGACGAGAACGCCGGCAAATGGCTCATCTTCCAGGAACCCGATCAGGTGGACGGGATGTGGAAGAAGGTCCGCGATGCAACGGTTGCCGGCGAGCTGGGGATCTCGGCGAAGGTCTCGACTGCAAAGCCCAACCCGGACTCGCGGGATACCCGGAAAGTCATCTATGTCTATACCCGGGACTGGGCCGACGAACCCGACGTGATGCGGGTGCGGGAGAAACTCCGGGAACTTGGCGTTGTCGACCGGATCGGGTACAAGCGGAATATCGAGACCTTTGCCGGTGAATATGCAAAGAAGGGAAAACGCGTAACCTACTATTCGGCGTGATCCATTCCCCCGGTCTTCACGGAACAATTTTTTCCTGGTACATCATAACTCCCGCTATGGAAGAATTCGGGAGGTATGACCAGTACCCGCTCCGGATGGTTCTTGTTTCCGTTCTTGTGTCTGTTGCGGTTTACGCTATCGGCGCATATATTCTCGCCGAGGTCGGGTTGGTCTTTGCTGCCATCTATCTCCTCTTCGTTTTCCTGCTTGAATTCAGGCTGTTGCGAGGGCATTGTACCGACTGTTATTATTATGGCAGGACCTGCGCATTCGGCAGGGGCCGGCTCTCCGCAATCTTCTTTCAGAAAGGGAACCCGGACCGGTTCTGCAAAATGACGGTAACCTGGAAAGATATCCTGCCGGATTTTCTCATCTTTATCATTCCCGCTGTTGTGGGAATTGCACTCCTCATCAGTTCATTCAGCTGGGTTACCGCCCTGCTGACCGCTGCCCTTCTTCTTCTCGGATTTGCAGGGAATGCGCTGGTGCGGGGGCAGATCGCATGCAGGTACTGCCGGCAGCGGGAAATCGGGTGTCCTGCAGAGCGGCTGTTCAGAAATAACCGGTAAAACCGGTCAGCTTTTTTCTGCGGTTTTAAAAAACAAACAATAACCGGAACATTTCATACGGGTTTCATACGGTACGGCACGCGTTCCTGTACGGGAACCGGCACGTCCCGTGAAGGTGATTTCAAAGATACTAAAAAAAGCGACCGAAAAAAAGGTATTGGATTACGCTTTACGTTCCTTGTTCTTCGGGCGCAGGTTCTTGTACCCGCACTTGCGGCAGCTGGTCGCACGGATTGCATTGCGTGCGTTGCAGTGCATGCAGATCTTGACATTAAGGAGCCGGGCCTCGGCCTCTGCGAACTTTACCATGGTTATGAACTCTCCTGTCTTATAATAAACGACGCCGGTATTATTAACCGTTTGTGTTACGGGCGGCTCCCATATTCTGCAAGGAACCAGTCGCGGAACGCCGCAAGGGCGCAGGCCCGGTGCGAGATTGAACTCTTCTCTTCAAGCGAAAGCTCGGCAAGCGTGCGCCCGTCATCGAGCTGGAAGATGGGGTCGTACCCGAACCCGTTGGTGCCCCGCGGGACGGTTGTCAGCACCCCGCGGATCGATCCCGTGAAGACCCGGGTGCTCCCCCCGTCGGTAAACGCAATCGCGGTCGTAAAACCTGCGGAACGGTTCTTTTCACCCTCCAGAAGTTTCAGGATCCCCTCGTTCCCGAGCGTCTGGAGCACGTATGCCGCATAGGGGCCGGGAAAACCTTTCAGGGCGTCGATGGAGAACGCCGTATCGTCTGCGATGAGCGGCGTGTTCAGTTCCCGGTACGCGTACTCCGCTTTCCCCGCCGCAATTTTTCCCACATCGTCATCCCGGTGCTCCGGGCAGTCAAGCGGAACGTGCGTCACTTCGATGATGCCCGAGAAGAATGCCGCCACTTCCCGCGCCTTGTTGATATTACCAGTGACAACCGTAAGCCTCACAGGTATCTCCCCCGGAGTTCAATTTCGTGCTCGCGGGCAATCACGTCATCGGCACCGGGGAAGGTTGAACGGTACCCCTCCGTGAACGCTTCCCGGAGCGCGGGATAGTCCGCAGTCGTGCTCTCGAGCGTCTGGAAGAAGACATGGAGATCTACGCCCTGCTGTTCGATCTCCGATGAGACCTGCGCAAGCCCGAAATCGATGAGTACAAGCCTCCCGTCATGCAGGATCATGTTACTTGTCGTGAGATCGCCGTGCATGATCCCCGCGCTATGCAGTCTCCCGACCATCCTTCCCGCTTCCCGTACGGTGGCTTCCGAGAGATCGCGGGTGAGGAGCGTGCCGGCGATCGCGTCCATCACGATCGTATCCCCGGTGATATCAAGGATGACCGGGGTCGGTACACCGGCACGGCGGGCTGCCGCGATCAGGCGGGCTTCCGCCCGGGTCCGTTCCGCGATGAGCCGGGCGTCCAGCGGGCCGGCCCGGTATCGTTTTGCGATCCGCCGCTTGATCGCCAAACCGTCGTGGAATTCGATGACCGCCTCCGCGCCCCGCGCAGGTTTACCCTGCAGGGGGAGGGGAGCGGGCCCGGATCGTTCCGGGGCCTTCCAGGTCACGTTCACCTGGTCGGACCGGAACGAGGGGTTGATCTGCGAGGATTCGACTGCAAGCGACTGCCCGCTCTCCAGCATCAGCCTGCCGGTATAGGCAATCATCGCCCCGTTGTCCCCGAGATATTTCTGTTCGGGCACAAAAAACGACGCCCCCCGGTCTTCGCACATGACCCGGAGCATCTCCTGAAGCCGGAGGTTTGCCCCGACACCTCCGACAAGGAGCACCTCGTCTTTCCCCGAGAGCGAGAGCGCCCGCTCGGTTACTTCTACGCACATCGCAAATGCAGTCTCCTGGAACGAGTGGCAGATATCGGGGAGCGGGGCGCGGCTCTCCTTTGCTGCCGACATCAGCCCGGAGAAGGCAAGGTCCATGCCTTTGACGGTATAGGGAAATCCGGTATAGGATCCTTCCTTTGCCAGCTGCTCGATCATTGGTCCCCCGGGATGGGGGAGATCCTTTGAACGGGCAAACTTGTCGATGGCATTCCCGATCCCGATGTCGAGCGTCTCGCCGAAGATCCGGTACCTGCCGTTGAGGTACCCGATGACCTGCGTGTTCGCCCCGCTCGCGTACAGCACGATCGGATCTTTGCACCCGGTGGCAAACCGCCCGATCTCGATATGGGCGACGCAATGGTTGACGCCGACAAGGGGAACCTCCAGCGCGAGCGCGAGCGACCGTGCCGCCGTTGCGACAGTCCGGAGGCAGGGCCCGAGGCCTGGTCCCTGCGAGAATGCGATGCCGGCGATCTTCTCCGGTTCCGTCAGCACGGAGGCAATCACCTCCTGCATCATTGCGGCATGGTGCTGCGCAGCCTCCCGCGGGTGGATACCCCCGTGCGGGGGGCGGTACGGCCGGGATGCGAGGGCTACAAGATTGTTGTCAAAAACTGCGGCGGACAGGTTCCACGCGGTTCCTTCAATCCCGAGAACCTGCCCAAAAACAGGCATGGAAGATTATTTTTTGAATTCCGTATAGCCGCATTTCCCGCAGGCAGTCCGGTCCTTGTGGTCTGCCATCATGACGCCGGGTCCGCAGCGGGGGCAGTATTTCTTTGCGGTGGTGACCTTACCGGATTCAACCTTGAAGTAGGTGCCGCGTCCTGATGCCTTCTTTGCTGCCGGCTTCTTTGCTGCTGCCATGAGTTTACGCAGCTCCTTCCTGTTTCTTGGGGACGCCGCGTTCCACGAGGTATGCGCGTTCGGTCTTCTTCCGTCCGTCTTCCGAATCGTAGATCCGTGCTTCTCCGGTCAGTTCGGTCTTTCCGAAGTTGGTTGCAAGTGAGCCCAGTGCAATCTGCTGTTCCTTCACGTTGAGAAGTGCACAGAGTTTGCCGATGACCTGAAGGCGCGAAGGGGTGGCGCCGTCGTACTGGATTATGAAACGGATCTCCCGCCGGGACAGGAGTTCGTTTCTGGTATCTGATTTTATTGTAACTTCCATTGAATATCCTGTAATTATTGGCAAGCGGCTTATTTAAAATCTGGGTTCCCCCGGGCGGGTTCTTCAGGCGAAAAGGGAACGGATATAGAAAGGCAGAAACCGGTATAATTCACCGGTTACGACCGGACGAAATGCGAGAAGAGATCCCGTGCCTTCTCCTTTGCTGCGGCATCGATCACCCGGACAACCACGCCTTCCTTCGGCTGCCCATAGAGGACAACAGATCCTGCAGGAGCTTCAAGGACAAGCGGGATTACTGCAAGGTCCTCTTCACCGGTAACGACAATCGTTGCCGGTGGGTTTGCGACTGCATCACGGATGCCGGTAATCAGTTCGTCCGTGATAGTACCGGCAGGATTGTTGACCGGTATGATCCTGCCCGTGACAGGAGCTTCTTTCCGGCACGGGGATCGCATTGTCAGGCCGTCAACAATCGCAACCGTGGGAAGACGGCCGGACTTTATCAGGTTGTGGGTGACGACATCTCCGACCGTGTAGATGGTGCGACCGGAAATGAGGGGGGCCGTTTCGGCAATTCCCCGGAAAAGCTCCCCGAAGGGATCCTTGAAAAACCGTCGGTTCTCTTCCGGCAGGGTGAACATCAGCGGACCTTCAGCGCGTACCGTCCGGGCAGCTTGATGTTCATTTTCTTTGCAACATCGGAGCGTTCAGGATCGATGATCACGAGGTAGCCGGTCCAGTCCTCGCTGACGTTGGCAGTCCCGCATACGACGCAGGTCTCCCCGTCGACCACCCGGTGGCACTCCCGGCAGACCTTGCCCTGTTTCTTCTTACCCCTCTCTGCCATTGTCTGCCCTCCTGGATCTCTTTGCCGTGCTGCGTTCTTTCTGCTCTCCCGGCTGCTGCTCTTCTGCTTTCTCTTTCTCCTTCTCCAGGTCTTCCTGCAGCCAGAGCGCCGTGCCGAGTCCTGCCTGGCGCATGGTGAGCCCTATCTTGCTGTCCCGCGGCTCGCGCTCGTTGAGCGAGAGGGTCACGACACGGGCACGCACGGAGTCGCCGACACCGATGAACCGCTTGGAGTCCTGGCAGTTCAGCCGTGCGTTCTTCTCATCGTAGTTGATATACTCGTCCGAGATCTGGCTGACATGCAGCATCGCGTCGATGGGTCCTAAGGAAACGAATGCGCCGAAGCTGGTCGTTTCGACAACAAGCCCCTCGATCACTTCCTGCAGCGCAAGGCGGAGCACGAGCGCCTCGAACCGGACATCGTAATACACACCGCCGTCACCCGGGACAAGTTCTCCCTCACCCACATCGTTGACTTTTATTACGCAGATGAAGATCCCGATCTCCTTGTCAATGCTCCCCTCCAGCTGCTCCTGCAGGACATCCAAGATGACCTTCTCGAGATCTTCGCCAAGACGGTTCGGGGGCACCCGCACCTTATCCTCCAGCTGCACTTTATAGTACATACATCACCCTAACTCTGTATCAGTTCCAGTCTTTTCTGTTTTCTCAAGGATATAACACCGATCCCCCGCGCGAGCAGTTCCCCGCGCAGGCGCCGGTCATTGGTGACCACGTAACATTCTGTCTTCGCGGCGTACGCAACAACCTGGTCGTCAGCCCTCTCGGGTACGGGGGATTCCGGGCGGACGGTCGTGCACTTTTCTGCAAGCGCAAGCCCGTAACGCGCAGCCGCGCCATCCCGCCCGAGTTTGTTGGAAAGCCCGGTGAGTTCCTTTACACCTTCTTCGAGAACGAGTGGCTCGAATGCACCCAGGATCTGCCGCAGTTCGTCGAACAGGTCGATCCTGAACTGCGCCGGCATCATGAGTGCGTTCGTATCGAGAAGCACCCTCACTCGATGAGCAGGCCCATCCCGATCAGGCGCCAGCGTGCTCCCACCTGCCGGCTGATTGCGATACGTGCCCCGGGGTCGGCGCATACCGGCCGTTTGAGATTGATCTCGACCGTATCCTTCTTCGTGTTTGTCACGACTCCCACGGTGACCGCCGTTCCGACCGAGAGCATCAGGGGTTCGTTGTATTTCAGGGGTTCGATGGCAAGTTCGCTGGTTGCACCGACCACGCGTTCCATGAGGGTGACCCGGCACTTCAGCTTGTCCCAGACCGGGGGCAGCTTGCCGGGGTGACCCGCAACCTGCCCGGCGAGAGCATCGCTCTTGGTCAGCGACGGATCCAGTTTCGTGCCGATCCCGAGAAGGCCGCCGGGCGTTGCCACGTCGACCTTCTTCGATCCTGCGTTGATGGAAGTGATTGTTGTGATGATCGGCTCCCACCGGATCCGGTTCTCGACCTGGAGCTGCCTGCCGGGCCGGATCTCGATCTCTTCGTTAACCTTGAGATCTCCCCGGATAAGAGAGCCCCCGATCACCCCGCCCTTGATATCTTTCCAGTCGCTGCCGGGCTTGTTCACATCAAAGGACCGGGCGATCAGCATCACCGGCTGGGCATCCGGGTCCCGGACCGGTTCCGGGACGACGTTATTGAGTGCATCGAGAAGCGCCCCCATGTTGATCCCTTTCTGTGCCGAGACCGGGATGATGGGCGCATTCTCCGCGATCGTCCCCTTGACAAACGCCTTGATCTGCTCGTAGTTTGCAAGAGCATCTTTCTGGCTGACGACATCGATCTTGTTCTGGACGATTACAATCCTGTTGATACCGACCAGTTCAAGCGCCATCAGGTGCTCCTTTGTCTGCGGCTGCGGGCATTTTTCCGAGGCTGATATGACCAGCATCGCGCCGTCCATCAGCGCAGAACCGGAGAGCATCGTTGCCATCAGCGTCTCATGTCCCGGGGCATCGACAAATGAGACGGAACGGAAGGGTTTTCCGACGCCCTTGCAGCCGGGGCATTCGGGCCGGGTCGAAAACGCATCCGGCCCGTCACAATCCTTGCATTTATAGAATGTCGCGTCCGCGTATCCCAGCCGGATCGAGATGCCGCGTTTTATCTCTTCGCTGTGCCGGTCGGTCCAGGACCCGGTAAGTACCTTGACAAGCGAGGTCTTGCCGTGGTCGACATGGCCCACAACCCCGATATTGACACTGGGAATTGTCACATCATGCAAATGAGATCGAACCTCCGTACTGTATAGAGAACGATCCTACTTATATATGCCACCTGAAATCCTGTTTTCGGGTCATTTCCGGATTTATCGGATAGTATTTTTTCGCTCACTTTTTCGCAAATTCCCGGGTTATCAGAATAATACGTGGGAAGTATCTGCTGCAGCTGATATACGATGAATAATCCGGGGACAGATAGTCCGGATACAATGAGAAACGATGAGAAACAGCGGAACCTCTGGCAGGAAAGCGGATGATTATCCTCCGCCCTCACAGCTCTGGTCGATATTCTTCAGCGCTTCCTGCAGCTCGGGACCGGCAGCATAGTCCCGTTCCTGCTCAATAATCTTCTTGGCATCGGCAGCGGCAGCCGCCTGTCGTGATCGTATGGCAGCCTCGGCAGGTATCAGCTGTTCAACTGCATAGAGCAGGTGCGTGCTGTCCAGTTCGGCAAACGTCCTTCCCTTGAGGATCTCGATCCGGCTAACGGTACCTGTCGTGCCTGTCTGCGGGTACCGTACCCTCATACCCGGTACAATAGCATCCGCGTGCATGGGTGACAATAGGTTTTGACAGTCAAAAATGTTGTGTAACAGGCACAGGGAAGTGTATCGGGACGCTGTCTGCTGGCGTTAATAAACACGTGGCATTTTCAGAATATAAAAAAGTTTGATGATTGCCCGGTTGAGCGGGGATTAGTTTATGGCAAGACCCTTCTGGACTGCATCTTCTGTAACTTCAAATTCCTTGTCTGTTCCGGTGATCCGGTATTTTCCGGTCGTCTTAACATCATACGGGTTACCGGTGGTAGCGTAGGGAACGATAAATTCCCCGTTGGTGCTCTGCTGCCGGTACGTGAAATTCCGGCCGGTGTTGGTGATGACAGGAACTTCGATGGTGCCTTCTCCTTTGATACGGGCACCCTTCATGTACTCGAAGACTTTGACATACCGGATATCCACCGTTGCCGAGTCATAGACATTGGTCGGGGATTCATGGACGAGCCGGTAGTTGTGCAGTGCCGGGACGGTTTCAATCGGGGCATAGACTGCGCTCACCGGGTTCATGACAAGTGCATGGTAGCCGGCTTTTGCGTCAATGTTATATTGTGCGGCACGCGCGACGGCGTCTGACGCATTCATTGCCTTTGCCGTAGTGATGAGCGGGAGCGAAATCTGGGTTAACGATGAATCTGCGTATTCGAGGTAATATGCTGTCGAGGGTGTACCAATCGATCCGTCAAAGTTGTGGAGCCGGGAGACCATGGTCTTATAATATGTCGCATTGTTGAGCAGCACCTGCTGGTAATTTGCCGGTTGATCGGGGTCGGAGATAGCAAAATACATCTCGTACGGTTTAATCGCTTCTGTCTCGTTATACCATGTTGCCATCGCCCAGAACTTCGTGACATCCATCTCGTAATCGGTGATAACAAACTTCGTACCCAGTTTGTCGAGAATAGCATTAGCCGAACCTTCCGATGTTGTCATAAAGTAGGCGGCGGCACCATACTCCCCGGCAACGCCACTCTGGAAGGGGTTTGCATTCGGGATCCGTTTTCCGATATATGTGATGATATGCCCGTAATCCCACCACGACATCACGCCATAGGCAGAATCCGGGTATTTGAACGTGCTCTGGTCGTAGATCGCATAATAATCGACACCGGTTGACGGCGTGCTGTTGTCCATCCATTCGAGGGCTTCCCGCCAGTCGGTGTTCATGCGGGTTGGCCTTTCAGAAGCAACGGAATAACTGATCCCGACTGAATAGACCACGAACAGGACCGATAAGGCAGCAACGAGGAAGAAGATGCCGATAGCGGCGAGGTTTCTTTTTGGTCCGCTCCTTTCGGATTTTGCCTTGTCCTTCTTTTGTTTTTTACCCCGCTTTATTTCCGGTTCTGCGTCGGCAGCACGTTCCCCTGTGGGGGTCTGAGACGAAGACCTATTAAGCAGCCCCGCGATCTCATTGCAGCTCAGGTCAATGACAAAACTCATGATTACTGCGGCAAGCAGTGCGATGTTGATGGCAAGGTAATACTCGTACCGGACGTGCTGCCAGGTCGAGAAGAGGATAATCGCCGACCATACGATGGCAAAGACCTGATAGGGATGCTCCTCCCGGAAATTTTTGTAGGCGAGGACCACAAATCCGAGAGTCATCAGGATCAGGCCGTAGTTGAAGGTAAGCCAGGCGGAAGCAAAGTCCCAGCCCCGTGCTTCCTGAACCGTCATGGATTCTGCGCTCTGGCCGAAGAAGGAAAAGAAATTCGAGATGAGAAGATTGAAAATATCCGTGTTTATGATGAAAAGCACGAGGCTTCCTGCCATACCGAGCCCGGCGAGCACGAGCGGGTAGTACAGCCGGTTCCTGCCTTTGAGGACGCGGGCGATGCCATAGAGAGCAACCGTGATGCAGATCAGGCTCAGGTATGCGTAGATATGCCCGAATGTATAGTGTGCGAGACTGAGATTGTCATGAACCTTGATTCCAAACAACAGCAGGCCGATGATTGCAACGGCAAAGATGATGCAGTTGGTAAGGACAAGGTATTCTGAGGTCTCACGCCGGAAAGAATCGATGATGAACTGGAAGAGCGTGAATATGGCGACGATCAAGGCAAAGAGGATCATCGTTGGCATCGTGAACAGGCCAAGGAGGTATGCGATGCCTGCGAGCGTGGAAAGGAGTGCCGGTTTCTTCAGGGTGCTGACATCGTCAAACCGGATATCTGCTTTTTTACCTGCCTGGAGGGCGTAGATATAGGCAAGGCAGAATATTGTTGTAAAAAAAACTTCGGCGATATGGTGGTCGAGATACCCGTAATATGACTTGGTGAAATATTGACCTGTTACGATTGCTGTAAAACCGGAAGCGAAAAGGCCGGTCTTCCAGTCACCGCAGCATCTCCCGACAAAATACATGATCGGGACAAGGAGGGTTGCAAGGATGGGGGGAATGAGAAGACACACGCCGATGATCTCCGGCCTTGTCGAGGCTCCTGCGATGATGCATGCGACAGAAAGAATATCAGTGAACAGGGGTCCCCAGTGAATGAGTTGTCCGGTAGGGAAGAGGGTCATAGCTTCAAACCATCCATAACCGGGGAAATTATGGAGGGTCTGTTCGACAAGGCGCAGGTTGTAGATCGGATCATCCGTGGCCACGACGTTGAGGATGTCCATGCCGCCCATGTTGAACATCGGGATCAGGCGGAGCCAGAGTGCAAACAGCGAGAACAATGCGATAAGGACAATAAGGAATGTAATGCGATGGTTCTTGTTCTGGAGCGATAACATTGGATCAACCCGGTTTGATATACGTTTCTAACGGGCTGCACAAATATATTTGGATGCTATTTTAAGGAGGGCGCTGGGACCTGGTGCATGGTTTCTCTATGGAAGGCAGATTGATACCCATCATGGAACCTTTATGGTCCCCGGGATGACCTGCAACCAGACGCAGAAACAGGACATATAAATGTTTAAATCCGTACCCGAAAAAACGTTAAGAGAATGGTAACACTCGTTCCCGTTGCGTGCTGCATCCTTTTTATTGCCATTATCCCGTATATTGTCTATCTCCTTGGCATCACGTTCGGGAAGAGATCCCAAAAAACCGGGCTCCCTGATAAATTCCCCTGCATCAGCATCGTTATTTCCGCGTATAATGAGGAGCGGGTTGTACAGGACCGGATCGCAAACCTTGCACAATCCCGGTATCCAAAGGAGTTATACGAGGTGATATTCGTTGATGACTGCTCTGATGACAATACCTGTGCCCGGGCACAGGATTCTTTGGAAAAATCCGGGATCACGTTCCGGATTATTCCCAACAGTGAGCGGATGGGGACGAACCGGTCGTACAACCGTGCTATGGCACTTGCACGATATCCGGTCATTGTAACAACCGACGCTGATGTCTTTTTCGAGCCGGATGCACTCGGCCTTCTCATCGGCAGGCTTTTAAGCGATTCCGCCATTGCCGCCGTTACCGGCGAGTTGCAGCCGGTCTTGAATGAGTACGAAACAACGAACCTGGAACGTGCTTACCGCTCTTTTTACGGCCGGATGTGCGATTGGGAGAGCGCAATCGATTCGACATTCAACTTTAACGGGGCGCTGGTTGCATTCCGGGCAGACCTGATTCACCGGATCGATGACAAACGGGGCGCGGATGATGCAAATACCGCATTTGAAGCGATTCGAAAAGGATACCGTGCGGTCTATGAACCGCGGGCAGTCGTTTATGAGGACGTCCCCTCAAGTTTCAGGATCCAGTACCGCCAGAAGATCCGGCGGGCAAAACAGTTGATCGAAGCGACGTGTTCGAACCTGGATCTCCTGAGAAAGAACCGCCCGTTCACCCGGTATTTCTACCCGTTGCGGCTGTTCATGTATGTCTGCACACCGATCCTGTTTTTTATTGGGGTGGCGATCCTTGCTGCCGGGTTGTATCTTGCGTATCCCTTGATCCTTGCGGCTCTTGTCGGTATCGCGATCATTACCGGGCTCATATGGCGCCAGAACCTCTTCAACGCCTTTGTCGTGAACCAGTTTTACCTCCTCATGGGACTTTTGAATATGGGGAAGGATACCCGGGTGTGGGAGAGTACTTCTAAGAAAAGAACCGGATAACCCGGCTATCCCCTGTCCAATGGTATCGAAACCACTCCCCGTTCTCGCTGATAGTGAGGAATCCAGCAGAGCCTGTATAAAAAAATTAAGGATTTGCAGCGACAGAATCACTGGTTCCTGATCGCATCCGGGAGATCCCGGATCCGGGCCGGCGCCCCGATGGCAAGCATGCGTGCAGGAACATCCTTTGTGACAACCGATCCCGCGGCGATAAGGGCCCCTTCGCCGATGCGGACGCCGGGGAGAATCGTGACGTTGGCCCCGATCGCAGCGCCATCGCCGATGACCGGCCCCTGCAGTCCTCCGATGCGGGTTGGGGGATACCGGTCATTGGTGAGCACGGTATTGGGGCCGATGAAGACCCGGTTCCCGATCGTCGTATCTGTCGGGATGTACACGAGGCTCTGGAGGCTTACCTCATTGCCGATTACGGATCGCCCCTCAATAATCGACGCGGTTCCTATCGCAACCTGGTCCCCGATCCGGGTCTGTTCCCGGATGACAACATTGTGGCCGCACGAGAACCGATCCCCGATCGTGACATCGCAGTACAGGATTGCTCCCGATCGGATCACGGCATTGCTGCCGATACTGGTTCCATTAAAGCCGGTGGTTCCGATCCGGTCCCGTGACGGGAATCCCAGGGTGACCGGTTCAAAGATCCGGGCCCCGGGCCCGATTAAATTGACTCCGTATTCTGTCATTCTACTGTCACGCTCTTTGCAAGGTTTCTTGGCTTGTCGACATCCCGTCCGAGGGCGACTGCGGTATGGTACGCGAGGAGCTGGAGGACGACAAGGCTCGTGATTACCTGAAGGAACTTATGTGTTTTCGGGAGCGGGATAAAGATGTCGACAATGTCGGTAAGCTCCTTATCCCCGTCAAGGCCAAGTGCAATCACCGGTGCCCCTCTCGCTTTCATCTCCTTGATATTGGAGAGCATAACCCCATAGGTTTCATCGGGCATGCAGATGGCAACAACAGGGGTATCCCGCGAGAGCAGCGCGAACGGCCCGTGCTTGATCTCCCCCGCTGCGTAACCTTCGGCATGGATGTAGGAAATCTCCTTCATCTTGAGCGCCCCTTCGAGCGAGACCGGGTAGAACGGGCCGCGCCCGACAAAAAAGATACTCGACGCATTCCTGCAGAGATTTATTGCATCCGTCAGATCTCTGAGCAGGACCTCCTCGATCGCACGGTGGCCGTGGAGCAGGTCATCTCCCGCGTTGCCCTCGGAAAGGCAGGTGACCATCTGCATCAGGACTGCAAGCTGGGCTGTGAAGGATTTTGTTGCCGCTACGCCAATCTCTGGTCCGGCCCGCATGTAAACAGTATCGTCGGCGACACGGCTTACCGAGCTGCCAAGGACGTTTGTTATGGCAAGCGTCCAGCAGTTGTGGATCTTTGCCTGTTTCAGGGCTGACAGCGTATCGGCGGTCTCCCCGGACTGGGTAATCCCGATGACAAGCCCGTTCACCGGCGGCGGGAAATACTTGAACTCGGAGGCGAACTCAAGCCGGGCGGGAACCCTGCAGGTCTCTTCAAGGAGATACCGGAAGATCAGCCCGGCATGATAGGATGACCCACAGGCAACAAGCGTGATCTGCGCCGGTTTTTTTATGAGCGTGGCGAGCATCTCTTTCGGGCAGGCACGTACGGTGTTATAGAACGCCTGCGGCTGCTCGTAAATTTCCTTGAGCATGTAATGGGGAAAGCCACCCCGCTTGGTATCCTCAAACGACCAGTCGATAAGTTCCGTTTT
This sequence comes from uncultured Methanoregula sp., assembly GCA_964574125.1. Taxonomy (GTDB): domain Archaea; phylum Halobacteriota; class Methanomicrobia; order Methanomicrobiales; family Methanospirillaceae; genus MVRE01. Next base: position 18,642 of record CAZNLI010000001.1, on the reverse strand, counting down.
GCGCTCGACAGGTTCTGTCCCGTGGTAGATCGAGACCTTATCCGGTGAGAGATCGGCAACATCCCCATCCTGGAGAAAGACTGCCCGTTCCGTATATTCGAGGATCGGGGTCATGTCCGAAGCTGCAAAGAACTCCCCGTCACCGATCCCGATGACAAGCGGACTTGCCTGCCGTGCGGCGATGATCCGGTTCTCCCCGGAAGAAATCGCGAGGATGGCAAACGATCCCTGCAGCTGCAGAATCGTTGCATTCACGGCAGCAAGAAGATCCACTTTGTAGTGTTCTTCGATAAGGTGTGCAATTACTTCAGTATCGGTGTCGGAACGGAAGGTATGGCCGCGGGAAATGAGCTGGCGTTTGAGTTTCGCATAGTTCTCGATAATCCCATTATGAACGATGGCGATCCGGCCGCTGCAGTCGGTATGGGGGTGGGCGTTGGCATTGTTGGGCACACCATGGGTTGCCCAGCGCGTGTGCCCGATCCCGGTTGTGCCGTTCAGGGTTAACGCCGAGGGAGCATTCTCCGATATTTTGCCCTCGTGCTTGAAGATTGCGATCGGATCTGCCATTGTCGCAATCCCGAACGAGTCATATCCCCGGTACTCCAGTTTTTTAAGACCTTCGACAAGGATCGGTGCCGCCCGTTTTTTCCCGATATATCCGACAATCCCGCACACGTCAAATCACCAGCGTGTCATCGGGTATTAAAGATGAGATTACCCTCTTTCCCCCTTCGATTTTTACGTTGTTCCCGACGATACAGTTCTTGAACGCCGTGAACGGCCCTGCATGCACCTCGTCGCCGAGCACGGCACCGAATGAACCCCGGATGATCACATCTCCGATCTCCATCAGGGATGCGCTGGTACAGGTGGACGCATGGTCTGCAAGGATACTTCCTTCGCTCATGATGGAATCGACGATCCGTGAATGGGATCCGATAACACAGTCATCCATGACAAGGGAGTTGCCAACCATGCAGAACGGCTCAACCCGGACCCGGGCACCGATGCTCGTATCGGGCATGATGCAGCAGTTTGCCCCGATCTCGCAGTCTTCGCCGATGATCACGGGACCGGTGATCACCGTATTGGGGCCAATCGTCGATCCTTTCCCGATCCTGACCGGCCCGATGATGGTCGCATTCCTGCTGATGGTTCCTTCCCGGGCGGGTTGGATGAGCGGGAGAAGCCGGGCGTTCATCTTTAAAAGATCCCACGGATAGATGGCATCCTGCCAGTCATCGGCAACGATGCCATGGAGCGTCTTCCCATCTTCCAGCATGAGGGTCACTGCGTCGGTGATATCGTTTTCCCTCATGTAATCAAAGAATGACGGCGTCAGGGAGAATATCCCGGTACTGACCATGAAACTGGGGGCCTGTTCGGGTTTTTCAAGGATCTGGGTGACGTTGCCTCCATGCAGCAGGACAACGCCGAAATTGGACGGGTACGGGTGTTCCCGGATGAGCATGGCATTTTCGGTATCTATGATCCTGGCGATCGACCCGGGATCGATGTAGTTATCACCGGGAAGGAGCAGAAAATTACCGGTAATTTTTGGTTGTGCGCACCTGAGGGCATGGGCAGTCCCAAGCTGCTTGTCCTGGACAACGACGGTAACCGGAACATCGAGCAGGTTCAGATATCTCGTCACCTGCTCCTTCCGGTAACCGACTACGACGATGATGTCACGGATCCCGTTCTTTACCAGCGCATCGATCACGTACCCGATGATGGGACGGTTTGCTACCGGGATCAGCGCCTTTGGCCTTCCCCGGGTGAGCGGGCGCACCCGCATCCCCTCTCCTGCTGCAAGAATGACTGCCTGCATTGTTCACCTCACCGTATGAACGAATTTTCCCCGATCTGCCCCTCGATATAAGTCGAGGGCGAAAATTTTGCATTGCTCCCTATCACGGTCCCGACATTGACAGAACAGTTGATGCCGAACCGGACATTATCGCCGATGACAGCGCCAAACTTTTTCCTCCGCGTGTCGTTCCCTGCGACCCGGATGGTTGCGTGGTCGTGACGGAGATTGGCGATCTTGGTGCCGGCACCAAAGTTGCAGCCGCTGCCAATCACGCTGTCGCCTATATAGTTGAAGTGAGGGATCTTGGTTTTTTCCATAATAATCGAGTTCTTGATCTCGGTGCAATGGCCGATATGACATTCGTCTCCGATGCTGGTCGCTCCCCGGATATATGCATGGGGGCCGATCCGGCAGTCCTTACCGATACAGCACGGCCCTTCGATATAGGTACCTGACCGGATAACACTCCCCTCGTCAATTGCGACCGGCCCTTTAATGGTCACCCCGTCTTCGATGGTCCCCTTGTTGAACCCGGTCATGTCTCCCATCAGCGCCGCATTCGCATCCAGCATATCCCAGGGATGCCCGACATCGAGCCAGTACGAGAGATGGTATGCAGAAAGCTCCCTCTTCCTGATGTACTCCGCGAGAGCATCGGTCAGTTCCAGTTCGCCCCTTAAAGAGGGTCTGACGGTATCAATGAACGTAAAAATTCCCGGATCAAAAAGATAGATGCCGGCATTGATCCGGTTGCTCTTCGGGTTCTTCGACTTCTCCTCAAGGGAAACGATCTTCCCGGCGTCTTCGAGGACGACCCCGTAATCCTCCGGGTGATCCGTGGTATACACGCCCATGCAGGGTGGTTGCCTGCTGCAAATCGACCGGATTTCATCAGATTTCACTATCATGTCGCCATTCAGAAGGATGAACGGGCCGGATACATTGTTACGTGCCGCATTGAGTGCATCCGCAGTACCGCTCTGGTGGCGCTGGGGAGAGTACGAGATGGTAATCCCGAGGGCAGAGCCATCCCCAAAATGCTGGCGGATCTCCCGTTCACCGTACCCGACAACGAAAGTAAACCTGGCGATCCCCGCATCCCGGGCCGCAATCACGAGATGTTCCATCATCGGGAGGTTGGCAAGGGGCAGCATCACCTTCGGGCGTTTTGCGGTGAGGGGGCGCATCCGTTTCCCCTCCCCCGCAGCAAGCACCACACATTCCATAGCTAGTATTCCGTCGGCAATATTTAAGCAGTTTTTGTCAGGGAGATGAGGGAACGCCCACGTTCGAACATGACATCTGCCACCTCTTGGGTTTTCCCTTCGGCGGTGATCCGGATCTTGGGCTCCGTACCGCTTGCACGGATGAGACACCATCCCCCCTCCTCTTCGATACGGATACCATCGGTGGGATTTTCTGCACCAATCGCGGTAACAGTCTCGCGGGCGGTACTGCAGGCAAATGATCCACGGATAATCGGATACCGGGGAAGGGCGTCGAATTCAGCGGCAATATCCCATTCGGATGCCATCTCGCAGAAGAGCGCGGCGGCGTAAGGCCCATCGGGGCAGAGCGAGATTGCCGGGAATATCCATGCGCCGGACGGCTCACCCCCGAAATCACCCCACGAGAGAAGTTCTTCCGAGACAAACGCGTCGCCGACCGGGGTACGGCGGACCTCGGCAATTTCTTCAATCAGCATTGAAGCGTCGCTTGTTGTGACAACCCTTTTTGCACCGAGATATTCTGCAAAAAGCATCAGCAGGTGATCGCCGCTGATGTACCGTCCTCTTTTATCAAACGCCATCATCCGGTCGGCGTCGCCGTCATGGACTACTGCACAGGCCGCACCGGTCTTCCGCACCAGTTCTCCGATATACGGGAGGCTTGTCTCAAGCGGTTCTGACGGCCGGGAAAAATGGCCGGAGGGATTGCAGTTGAGCCGTATCGTGCGGATACCCGCATCGTCAAGGAGTGTGGGGGTGACCATGCACCCGGCGCCGTTCCCGCAGTCGATGACAACCGGCAGGTTCTCCTTAACCGTTATCCGCGACAGGATCGCATCGGCATGGGGCGTTATGGCATCGCACGGGATGACACTTCCCTGCTCCCCCCAGCCGGACCAGTGTGTTTCTGAAAGGAGGATCTCCATCTCATCCTGCTGCGCCCGGGTGAACGAAGAGCCGTCGGGATTGAAGAGCTTGATCCCGTTATATTCTTCCGGGTTGTGGGACGCGGTGATCATGCATCCTGCGGAATGCTCCCGTGCGGCAAACGCGATGGTCGGGGTGGGGGCGATCCCTGCATGGAACACGCTCCCGCCGGATCCGAGGATTCCGGCGACAATCGCATGGGATAGGATTGGGCCTGTCGTGCGGGTGTCCATACCAACAAGAATATTTCCCGAACGGGAAGCGAGCGCTGAACCGAGGGAGAGAGCGGTCGCGATCAGATCCTTGCCGAATTTCCGGCGGATCCCGGATGACCCGAAAAGCATGGATAACAATCTCCATTAAGATCCAGATAAGCCTATCATCTTGGATGCATCAGGTCCCGTAAGGGCAGAACCGCTCGATCCGTGTCAGTCCTGCCACACCCGCGGTCGATGGTCCGATGCAGATAATTTTTTTCCTGTCGCGGTACAGGGCAACAATCCCTGCAACCTCTTCACTTAATACTCCCTCGTTATTGATGATCAGGACATCGGCGAGCGCGGGATCCTGCGTTATCCCGGCACCAAGCTCCCGGGCAAGGATCGGACAGACCCCGGCAAGAAATACCCGTTTATCACTCAGGTATTCCCCGAGTTCTGCAAGGCAGGCCGGATGTGCGGAAGAAGGGCAGGCACGAACCTTTCGTGAGATACAGAGAAAGGCTGAGAGCACATTCAGCACCGCACATGCCGCACTCTTCGCCGTATTGTTCGTAAGAGTCGCATCGAACAGGAACGAAACCTTCGTTACCGCTTCGACAGGATTTGATGTTACGAACTCGCCTGATCTGCCGCCATACAATGCTTCAAGGCAGACTCCCTGCTCGTACTGGCAGAGAATCTCGTCAGGACTCCTCCGGAGAACCACGGCACCGTCCTCGCATCCGGATCCCTCAATTGCCGTTTCAAGTTCCTGCACGGCTTCCCCGATTAATCCCATGACATCCCACCATCCGGTTCGATGAGGACGACACGGGCAGGTGAACCGTCAACGCCGTGCAGGCGCAGCGGGAGCGCCGCCATCAGGTACTCGCCTTCATCGATGGACGAGAGATCGAGCAGTTCGATAATGATACACCCGGACTGCAGGAGTTCCCGGTGCACCGAGCCATCGCATTGGAAGGATTCGATTGAAGGAGAGTCAATTCCTATACAGGCCATCCGGTTTTTCGTTAGAACTTTTGCTGCATCGAGAGAGAGGTGCGGGTAGTCCGGGTAGAATTCATCGCACCCGGAGAATGCGGTTTTCAGAAGCAGCCTTTTTATGCCGGCGGCGCCCTTCTTAAGGAATGGCGCGGAGATCGTGCTTCCTGCTTCCCGGACATCGAGAACCCGGCACTTCCCGATAAGGATTGCGGGAGCAACCTCGTCGATTGCCGGTCCTGTTTTCAGGTAATGGACAGGAGCATCGACATGGGTTCCTGCATGGCTGCTTATGTGGAGATCGCTTATCAGGTACAGTCCCCGCTCTTCCTGCCGGAATGACGGGGCAAGATCCCCGGGGTAGACGAGATCCCGGAAAAACAATGGTCTTGTTATGTCATGGATCTTCATGGGTTATTCTCCCTGCCAGCCATGCCGGCCGATAAGCGGAACGAAGCGGACCCCGCCGAAGTACGATCGTACAAAGGTAGTCCCCGTCCTTACAACTTTCGTGAGTTCCTGGATCTCCCGGCCGCCGACCGGTGCAACCAGCCGTCCGCCTTCGTTCAGCTGGTCGAGAAGGGGCTGCGGGATCTCCGGGGTTGCAGCGGTGACGATGATAGCATCGAACGGGGCCTTTTCGGGGCATCCGAGAGTCCCGTCCCCCTCCATGATCGTGACATTTTTAATTCCGAGCTCCCCGATATTCCTGCGAGCGAGCGCCGCTACTTTGCTTACCCTCTCGATTGTCACTACCATTGCTGCGATCTGTGCAAGGATCGCTGCCTGGTAGCCGGATCCCGCCCCGATCTCCAGCACCCGGTCTTTCTGCGACAGTGCAAGGAGTTCGGTCATGAGGGCGACGATGTAGGGCTGGGAGATTGTCTGGCCGCTCCCGATGGGGAGCGGGTTGTCATCGTATGCAGCCCGGTCGTACGGCGGCGGGATGAAGATATGGCGCGGGACATCCTGCATCGCAGCAAGAACGCGGGGATCGCGGACGCCGCGGGCTTTTATCTGGTATTCCACCATCCTCCTGCGTTCGTCTTCCCGCTGATACAATTTCATTGTCGTCGATCTTCAGAATCCGGCTTTTTCGGCAACATCGATGGTGGCGTCGATCTGTTTCTGGAGTGCCTCGGGAAGCCCGGATATCTTTACGTCCAGGAATCCCCGTATGATTGTTGCCGTAGCCTCGTCTTCATCGAGACCCCGGGACATCAGGTACTCGATCTCCTCCTGCGCAAGTTTGCCGACAGCCGCTTCATGGGAGAGTTCGGTGCCGACAACGAGCCCCTCAATCTCCGGTATCGCGTAGATCCGCCCGTCCTTAAGGATAAGCCCTTTGCATTCGAGATGTCCCTTGGTACCAGCAGTCTTGCCCATGATGTGCCCGCGGGAGATGATGGTCCCGCCTTTTGTTATGGCGCGGGCGATCAGTTCGGCGCTCGCCCCTTTCCCCTCAAGGATTGCCCGGGAACCAAGGTCCATGAAGGATGTCGGTGATGCGATAGCGATGCTCGAGAACCGGGCAACCGAATTCTCACCTTTCAGGGTTGCCGTCGGATACATCTGCACTTTTTTCACCGGCTGCATGCAGACATAGTTGGATAAATAGACCCCGTTCTCATCGACAACTGCCGCGCTCCGGGGGTAGACCTCGACCTCCTCGGTCCAGTTGTGGATCATCGTGAAACTGATCTTGGCGTTCTTTTTAACGTAGAATTCCGAGACGCCGTAGTGCGCCCCGCCTTTCCCGACGTGAGCCCCGCTCGTGCAGCCCGAGATGATATGGAGCTCAGCTCCCTCTTCGGCGATGATGATGTTATGGACATGCTGGATCAGCTCGCGGCCAAGATAGAGGCAGGCCTGGATAGGGAGGATGTTGGACGATCCCCTGTGGGCGATGATCACGTATCCCTTCGGATCCTTCTGGGCTGCAACGTACTTTGTGATCTCATCCTTGTCGGGGGAGACAGCCTTCCACGCGTAATCCTTCATCCAGTCGTATTTTTCCATCGCCTTCTTGTACGTCAGGACCTCGATGCCTTCCTGCGAACACTCGGACTGGACAATATCCTGGTCCATCTGGAGGTAGCTTCCGCAACGGTTTTTCATGGCGAGATCGATCCCTGACAGGGCGAGCCGGTCCTTGTCGATCTTTGAGAGCGGGACCGGAATCATGTCTGGCGGCATTCGAGGCACTCCCTGTATCCACGCTGCTTGATGTCCTTTAAGATCTCGCGGGGATTGCCATGGCACTTGATCATGCCGTCGCACATGACATGGCCCCGGTCCGTTTCAAGATAATCGAGAATGTAGCCGGTATGGGTGATCACAAGCCCGCTCTTCTGCCGTTTTATGATCTGCTTCTCTTTCTCAAGAAGCGAGCCGATCGCAGTGCCGATAAGAGAAATATTTTCAAGGTCGACACCGCTCTCCGGTTCATCGAGCATGACAAAGTCCGGGTTCTGGATCATCAGCTGGAGGACTTCGCTGCGCTTGATCTCACCACCGGAGAAGCCCTTGTTGATATCGCGTTCGAGAAAACGGTCCATGTGGACGGATCCTGCTAATTTTTCAATATCCGCGTCCTTTTCCCGGGAAATTGCGGTCAGGAGTTTACCTAGTTTCAGGCCGGATATTGTCGGGGGTCGCTGGAAGAGCATGCCGATCCCGCGTTTCGCACGTTCGTGGGCGTGCATCTTTGTCACATCTTCCCCCTTGAAGATGATCTTCCCCTCGGTTATGGTATAATTGGAAAAACCCATGATGGTCATAAGGAGGGTTGTCTTCCCCGAACCGTTAGGGCCCAGAAGGACGTGGGTCTCGCCATCCCCGATATGGAGGTTGATATCGTGCAGGACCTCTTTTTCCCCGACCTTCACGTGCAGGTCTTCGATATGCAGCATAGGATAATCGCACAAGTGTATGTCGATTGCAGCATTAAACGCTTTTCAACCTGCCATTTCCGTAAAATCCGCACGGGTACGCTTTAACTTGTCAGGTACCCTATGTTGTGGATGGAAAGAGGGGCCATTTTGCGGCGGGAGAAAGTGCGGGACAAGCCCGGAAAAGAACGGGTCAGGAACGGCACCAAAAAGGCAAATGTGCTGCGGGAGGTGGAGGAACCGAAGGAGATCCAGCCTTACCTGAACCGGATCATCTGCGGGGATGCCCGGTGCGTTCTCTCCGGCATGCCGGACAACAGCATCGATCTTGTCATCACCTCCCCCCCGTATAATTTCGGGCATGCGTACGCCCAGGATCCTCATGACGATACATACGAATGGAATGAATATTTCCGCAGCCTGCAGGATGTCTGGTCCGAATGCGCCCGGGTCCTAAAACCCGGCGGGAGGATCGCTGTCAATATCCAGCCGTTGTTCTCCGATTATGTGCCAACCCACCATATCGTCTCGGCCCAGCTCCGGAGGCTCGGTCTTTTATGGAAAGCGGAGTTTTTGTGGGAGAAGAACAATTACAATGCAAAATATACCGCATGGGGGAGCTGGAAATCCCCGTCAATGCCGTACATCAAGTACACGTGGGAGTTTATCGAGGTTTTTGACAAGGAGACCCACCGGAAGGCGGGATCCCGCGAGGACATCGATATCACCGCGGACGAATTCAAGGAATGGGTGATCGGCCGCTGGTCCTTCCCGCCGGAGATCCGGATGAAGGATCACGGGCATCCGGCAATGTTTCCGGAAGAGCTGCCACGGCGCCTGATCCGGCTCCTCTCCTATAAGAACGATATCGTACTTGACCCGTTCAATGGTGCCGGGACAACAACGCTTGTCGCTTCAAAGCTCTCCCGGCGGTTTATCGGGGTTGACATATCGGAACAGTACTGCACTACGGCCCGGTTGCGCATGGAAGCCGGTGGGTCCTCCTGTCAGCAGAAGTAATCCCCGTTATCCAGAATCGAACCTTCCTTCTGGTGGGTTCTGCCGTACCTGCAGGTTGCGGGCATTTTCCGGGGATGGGACGCCATCGACCGGGACAATACCGGGGGTGATTACAGCGTCACCGGTCAGCAAACCCCCGATGCAACCCGCGGAAATGGTGCCTGCAGGCAGAACCGGGGCCAGAAAATGGAAACCGGCTGCAGCGACAGGCCACCGGTTCTCTCTCCCGAAGCATTTCATAGGATTTCCGAAAGATCTGCTATAGTGTCGATTACAAAGTCCGGCTTAATCGCAGTTGCGTCAAGAGCCGCCTCTGTGAATTTCCCGGTCCTGACGAGGATCGCTTGCATTCCTGCGTTTTTTGCTCCGGCAATGTCCGTAATGATATCGTCACCGATCATCGCGGCCTCATCCGGGGAAAGGCCCATATCCCGCAGCGCCATGCCAAAGAACCGGGGGGAAGGTTTTCCCATGACGTCAGCGGATTTTCCGGTGGCAAACTCAAGCGCCGCGACAAAGGGGCCGGCCGAGAGCGCCAGCCCGTCGGGAGCCATCCAGAACCGGTCCTTCTCAAGCGCGATGAGCCCTGCCCCGCTGTTCAAGAACCGGAGCGCCCGGGTCAGGTTTTCGTATGTCATATCCTCACCCGCATCTCCGACAACAACATAATCGACTGGCCCGGATGACCCCCCGTTCTCGCACCACTGCTCAAAGTCCTTGTTGACATCTCCAGTGGTAAGCAGCATACACCGGTTCTTTCCTGCCTCCCGCATCCACGCAACTGCTGCAAGCGGCGGGGTAAAGATAGTGGCTTCGTCGATTGTAAACCCCATCCGGCGCAGTCTTTTAACAATTGTGCTCCGGCATTTCCGTGTCGTATTTGACACAAACCGGAACCGGTATCCCTGATCCTTGATCCAGTCCACGGCAGCCTGTGCTCCCGCAATGGCAGTATCGCCAACATACAGAACGCCATCGAGATCGATTAACAGGCCCTTTACATCCATGCAACAATCCCTTGATCTTTTCCGGTTTGGTATCCGGAGGTAACCGCCGTCTGAAACCGCTCGTTGTTGGTTATATGGCGACAGATCAGCATTAGCGTTCCCATCACTTTCACTCCGTGCGGCTGCGATTTAAACGAGTAGTATCCGGACATCTGATCAGGACAATGACAGCAACACCGGCAACGTTCCGGATCGGGGAGTCATGGCAGCAGCGCATCGGTGCTCTCCGTGAGTATGAAGTCGTCCGCGACGGGAACACCTTTGGGGCAAATTTGTTCCGGGGCTGTCTTTTCTCATCGGAATACGACAGTGCACACAAACTTCTGGCCCATCTTCTGGAGCAGTACCGGAATTGTCCCTTTGAAGAAGTCTTTTCCGGAAGTGTTGAAGAGAATGAGGCAGGAGATAGTTTTGTCATCCGGACCCGTCACGCAATCGTGCAGGAAAAGATCGATCCCGAAGAGTATTTCTCCGGGGTCTGGCACGACCTGACGCTCGTGCACGGTATCGGGAAGGTAACCGAGCGGCGGCTGAAAGCGAGGGGATATGCAACCATCCGCGATCTTGCCCGGCACCCCCGGTTCAGGCCGGCCGCAGGACAGGTCATCCGCATGCTGGAGACCCCGACATCTGCCGGAATCATGGAACTTGCCGGAACACGGCACGCGCGATCCCACCCGATGGTCCTTGGTGCGGCAGGTTTTCACGAGCCGGAGGATTTTGTTTTCGTTGATATCGAGACGCTCGGCCTCTTCTCCCGCCCGATTATCCTCATCGGCGTCGGGACAATTGAGGGCAGGGATCTTGGAGTCAGCCAGTACCTCCTCCGTTCTGTGGATGAGGAGCCGGCGGCACTGTATGCGGCACTCAGCTATCTTTCAGGAGATCATCCGGCGCTTGTCACGTATAACGGGAAAGCCTTCGACCTTCCCTACCTGCAGGACCGTCTTGCCTATTACGGCCTCGGTGCCGTTTCAGGGATCCCGCACTTCGACTGCCTGCATTTTGCCCGGGGAAGATGGCGGGACCGGTTTCGCTCTCTCCGCCTGTCAGCACTGGAAAAGGAATTGTTCGGCATTGTCCGGACCGATGATGTCCCCGGCCAGATGGTCCCGGAGTTCTACGAGACATACCTCCGAACCGGCAACTGCGGGCCGCTCGTGCCGGTCATTTCCCACAACCGGCAGGACGTGCTCTCGCTCGCCATGATCTTTTTCCATCTCATAAAGGAAACCTATGGCAATTGCTGACCTGCTTCACCAGTTATCGGTAAACCCGGTGTACCGGGTGCGGGCGGTCTGTACCCGGACGACTGAACCGGAACAGCCCCGGTATGGCACGGTCACTTATCCCATCCCCGATGTAATTGCGGGATACCTTCAGGAAAACGATATCCGGCTCTATTCCCACCAGTGTGAAGCGATCAATGCCGCATCCAGTGGCAGCAACGTCATCATCACGACACCGACCGCGAGCGGCAAGACGCTCGCGTTCAATATCCCGGTCTTCGGTCGGCTTGCGTCCGATGGCTCTGCCCGTGCCCTGTACATCTACCCGACCAAAGCGCTTGCTAATGATCAGCTCGCCGGGCTCGAACGAATGGCCCGGTATACCGGGATCGATGCAAAACCCGCGATCTATGATGGAGACACCCCGCAGTCAAAGCGGGCAGCGATCAGGCAGCATGCCCGGATAGTCATCACCAACCCGTACGAACTGCACCAGATCCTGCCCTGGCACACGAAATGGCGGGAGTTCTTCTCCTCGCTCTCATTCATCGTCATCGACGAAGCCCACCGGTACCGGGGGGTGTTCGGTTCCCATGTTGCCCTGCTGCTGCGGAGATTCCTGCGCATCTGCCGGCACTACGGTTCCAATCCGCAGATCATCCTGTCGTCGGCTACGCTCGCAAACCCGGTCGACTTCTCCGAAAAAATCACCGGCCGAACCTTTGTTCATATCGGGAATGACGGATCCCCGCGGGGGAGGAAGCATGTTGTTCTCTTCAACCCGTTCTTTGACGGTATAGCAGAGCGTTCGTCAGCCCATGAGACAAAGGACCTCCTGCTCTCCTGCGTGCGGGTGGATCTCCAGACCCTTTGTTTCACCGGATCGCGGAAGATGACCGAGCTCATCGCGCTCTGGGCACGGGAGGATGCTAAGCGCATTTCGGAACGGCTCGCGGCAACGATCGCGGCGTACCGTGCCGGGTACCTCCCGGAGGAGCGGCGAATTCTTGAACGACAACTCAAGGAGGGCCGGATGAAGGGACTTATCTCGACCAATGCCCTCGAACTGGGAATCGATGTCGGTTCCCTTGATGCCGTGATCATTGCAGGGTATCCCGGGACCATGATGTCGACCTGGCAGCAGGCCGGCCGGGCGGGCCGGAATGGCCGGGAGTCAGCCGCCATTCTTGTTGCAAGGCAGGACCCGCTCGACCAGTTCTTTATGCATCACCCTGACGAGTTCTTTTCCCGGCCTTCGGAGCATATCGTCATCGATACCGGGAATCCCTATATCCTGTCCGGCCATGTTCTCTGCGCTGCCGCCGAACTGCCGCTGCACCCGGCAACCGACGGCGAATTTTTCGGGGATTCGTTCACCGGGATCACCGGTGAACTGGTTGCGGCCGGTCTCCTGCGGGAAACCTCCAGGGGAATCGTGTACACCGGCCGGGGGCGGGCAACCGATGCGGTCAGGCTGGATGGGATCTCATCCGAGAGTTTCCGTGTCGTCTGCAATGGCAGTCTCCTCGAAACCATGGACAAGGCACAAGCCTTCCGCGAGGCGCACAAAGGGGCGATCATGCTCCACCAGGGCCGGACATTCATTGTTAAGGAAATGGACCTTGCATCGCACACGATCCGCGTGGCGGAAACGGATGTCGATTACTATACCCAGCCATTAAAAGAAGTAAACCTGTCCATCATTTCGACTCTCCGGAAGCGGACAGTTGGCGGGGCCGAATGCTGTTTTGGGGATGTGAAGGTGACGGAGCGCTATATCGCATACAAGATTAAGCGGAAGGATACCATTATTGCGGTCGAGCCGCTGGACCTGCCGCCGCTCACGTTCCAGACCAAAGCGTTCTGGTTCACGCTCCCGGACGAGACCGCACAACAGGTTGGTGCCCGCGGTCTCGATCTTGCCGGCGCATTGCACGGTGCGGAACATGCGATCATCGCGATGATGCCGCTCTTTGTCATGTGCGACCGCTGGGACATCGGCGGGCTCTCATCGCCGGCGTTTGGCGATGCAGGGGAACCGGTTGTCTTCGTGTATGATGGGTATGAGGGGGGGATAGGACTCTCTGAAAAAGCGTTCGATCTCCTTCCGGATCTCTTTGCGGCATCCCGATCTCTTGTGCAGGACTGCGGTTGCGAAGAGGGTTGTCCGTCCTGCATTTACTCTCCCAAGTGCGGGAATGACAATCAGCCTCTTGACAAGGACGGGACTGTTACGATCCTCCAGTCTCTCGCGCTTGAACCTGGCAGCGCACGGGCGGTTCCCGGAACTGCAATCGGTAAACATTCACCCATCAACCAGACAAGCTAGTCGCCAAGAACAACCCGGCTCTCGGGCCCGGCCGGTTCATCGTCGAAGATGAACAGGTCGTCAATCGTTGCATTCAGCGCGACGGCAACATCGTGGGCGAGCCGGAGGGATGGATTGTACTTTCCCTGTTCGAGGAAGACAATCGTTTCACGGCGGACACCGACTCTGCGGGCAAGCTCCTCCTGGGTGAGGGAGAGCCGGGCCCGGCATTCCTTTATTCTGGTCTGCATACGTCATCACGCCCATTAATCACGGATGGTATCAATCGACATCCCCTTTCCTGATGAGATAACCGAGGATAATGAATGCCGGAACCATAAGCAGGAGTTCCGAGATTCCCAGTGCATCGCGTGAACTTAACTGCAGCATCCCGCAATAGTCCAGCCAGAATAGAATTGCGATCCCTCCCGTCCCGGCCAGCCACGCATACGAGAGCCCATATGTACAAATTTTCCTCAGGCGTTCGTCCGATTCAGGTTCATCGTCTCCGCACCGGGACCGCTTGATCCCGGCTATCAGGAACGAAAGGCCCACACCGATAGCGAAAGCAGGGATAAATATGCCCCCGACGTGAAGGATAACCGCCGCGACACCGGCGACTATGAATACTCCCCCAATAACGAGGTAGTAGAAATCTTTTTGTTTCATGGTATATCTCCCGTCTTGATATTGTCGCACCAGATTCACACATCGCCCTGCCTGTAATAATACCATGACAGGAGGGAAGAGCTCAGTCCCATCGTAAAGAGAATTATCATTATTGCCGATCGGGCATCCATCTCCCATAAACCGGAAAAGTCGAGAATCCCGAGCACGCAGACAACCGTGAAGGAAAATAAAAACGCTTTCATGAAAGTATATGCCCGGATTTTCAGGATCCGTTCATCCAGGCCGGCGGTTTTTTCATCGATATAGTGTTGCTGGAATATTGAAATTACCATAAACAGGAGACCTGCTGAAATAACGATAGCCGCGAGCAGTACAACATTCCAAGGCTGTGGAGTCCATTCGCGGATCAGGATAAGAAGTATCCCTATGGCTATCGCACAACCGCCGATTAACAGGTTCCGGCGGATCATCGGCAACATCACTCCACATCCCCTTTACGGAAGAGATAGATCTGGTAGATTACTGCTGAAAGTGCAAGAACCAGGATCGAAAGGGCGAGGGCATTCTTTGTGCTGAGCGTTACAATACCAAAATCATCCAGCCAGAAAAGGATAAACATGAAGAAGAGGCCTGTCAGCCATGCATAGGTGATACCGTATGCGCCGATCTTCTTTGACCGTTCATCAGATTCCGGATCATTGCCATATTTCCGATGATTGTTGATACCCGCAATCAGAAAGACAATCCCGGCAGTCAATAACATTGTCCCGATTCCGGCTTCTCCTGTGGTCAACAGGATCGAAACAAGCCCGCTTATGCCCATCAGCGCACCAATCACGATGCGGTAAAGATTCCTAGGTTTCATACTAATACCCGATTTGTTATTTATTTCTAACATCAGATCATATAAAAGTTATCTATTTCTAACAAAATCATCACATTGAACGACCGACAAAGTCCTTAGGAATCGGTTTTCCCATTCACAGGTGCTTAATAGCGGCGCGTCGTATGCTGGTACGGTCGGTATGCGCCCTTCACCGAACTTCAAGGAGATCATTGCCGGTTCACCAATCATCTTCACCATCGGCGTGGCGGGAGACTCAGGGTCCGGCAAGACCACGTTCACGAATGCGATCCGGCAGATCTTTGGCCCGGACCTCGTGGGCACAGTAACCCTTGACGACTATCACCGGTACGACCGGGAAGAGCGGCGGACCCGGAACATCACGCCCCTTAATCCGGACGCAAACAACCTTGACCGGCTGGAGTCGGATATCGCCGCGCTGAAGTCCGGGAAGACCATCCAGAAACCGGTTTATAACCATGCTACCGGCAGGTTCGATCCACCGGTCCCGTTCGCCCCCCGGAAGATCCTGATCTTTGAAGGTCTGCACACGCTCTTTACTCCACACCTTTGCGACCTGATGGACTTCTCCATCTTCGTCGATCCGGATAAGGAGATCAAGTACTCATGGAAACGGAGGCGCGATATCGGGGTGAGGGGATACACATCTGTAGAAGTGGGGGACGAGATTGTCCGGCGCGAGAAGGATTACCGGGAGTTCATCGAACCCCAGCGTTGCAATGCCGATGCAGTCATCCAGATCCGGTACTCGAAGTACGGGAAAGACCGGGGGGAGACAAAGAATGTCTACCAGATATCGCTCCTGCAGAACCAGATGCGGCAGGCGATTGCGGATATCGATCTTTCCATCGACCTCCACTCGCTCCTCTCATTCCACAACGGTGACTTTCTCATCGAGTTCTCAAACCAGCAGATCGCCTGCGAGCGGATGCGGGCGCTCACGTTTGACGGGGAGATGAACTACGAGACGATTCGTTCCCTTGAAAAGACCATTGAACGCCAGACCGGCGTTCATCCCATTGAGATGTACACGAACAGGGAGACGGTTGTTGCAACCGACATCATCCAGCTGATCCTCTCGTGGCGGATCATCCACCGCCGGATATTCCTGCAGGATCGATCGCGATAGGAACCTGCCGGAGATTCCTGTCAGATAGTTCTGGAAAAGCGTGTTTAAGGGGATAACGCACATTCCCTCATTCCTTCAGTACGGAACGGACCGAGAGGAAGACCGGGCCCCGCAGATCGACTTTCTTCTTGGAATCCGTGATAAACCGCATCGCGTACTCGTCAATCCGGACGTTGATGTCGCTTGGGAGTTTTGCCATCTTGACCTGAACGGCGGTAGTCTTTCCGCACCGGGCGGCTTCCTCGATCCGTGCTGCCGCCAATGCAGCGACGGCATCCAGGTACGTTATGCCGGTACTGATACCCCCGGTGCGCACCGGCTTCCACTTCTCGGCATCGGGGACGCCGAGCACGGATCCCTCGTGGACAAATACCTCGTTTCCACAGGCCGGGCCGCAGAGTTTCGCGTTCGATTCCTGCTCCTCAATGATAACCCTGACCGTTGTCCCGAAAAGGGATCCTTCCCAGGCATTGAACGAACACGGGCCCTGAGCAGTCGCATTTGCTGCCGCCACTTTTACAATCGCTGAAGCGAGCTCCTTTCCTTCATGGGATGCAGGTTCTTCGCGGAGATGAACGGCCCGGGCAACGTCCCGATCCGCAAGTGCCCTTGGGAAGAACTGGGGATAACAGAGCTGGCGGATATCGTTCCCGCCGTATGCTATCATCGCGAGCCGCTCGACCCCGAGCCCGAGGTTCATGACCGGGACGCCGATCCCGTACTCCGCGAGCGCGGACGGGGAGTACATGCCGAACGTCGCCACCTCGACCCAGCCATGCGTGGGGTGCCGGGCGTACACCTCGGTCTGGGAGTCCGGCATGTAGTACTTGGAGCGTTTCTCATCCGGCTGGAACCGGAAATCGGTATATCCAAAAGCCGAGAGGAGCGCTTCGCTGACCGCCTTTCCTTCCTCATTCGAGATATCGTTTCCCGCAACAATGCATGACGCCGAATGATATGTCATGAGCCGGGTGGGCCCCTCCGCCTGCTCGCGCCGGAAACAGCGGTCTACCGAGAAGAGCCGGAGGGGGAGTTCAGTCTTCTCCCAGATGGAGCCGAGGGTTAGGAACCACCCGCTCGTCATATGGCTCCGGAGCGTGGAGCGCGATGATTCCGGGGCGAGTTCCCGGAACTCCGGGAAGACCGCATCGAGGATATGCACAACTTTGGCATCGTCTGTACCAAGCACTTTTGCGATCTCGAACGTCAGCTCGTCCCCGTCAATCTCAGATTTCTTGTATGCATGGAGTGTCTCCCGGAGTTTCTCTTCGGTCTCTCCTTTCATGGGCGTCCCGAGGATGCCGTTGATCGCGTCAAGTTTCTCCCGCGAGATCCCGACATTGGGGCGGGGAAGCCCGCCGATATAGAATACCCGGTCCAGCACTGCCATCGCTTCGGGGCCGAACTGCCGGTAAATGTCCTTCTCGTCAACAATCACCGGGTTCTCGGCTTCGGAAAACCCGAGCGAGAGGTAGGTCTCCCGCAACCGCTGGATTGTTGCAAAGACCGGGTGGGCCTGTGCCCGCCGGTACGCGAGCCGGGGGTACCGGCCGGCCTGTCCTGCCGGAGTGACGACCGACACTCCCTGGTGCCAGGCCCCTTCGAAATCCTCATGCGCACGCTTCTTCCATTCTTCCGGTGAAAATCTCATCCAGCACGCTCCAGGCAGACGACCCTGCTCAGCCGGTTCTCGTCATGGTACTTGTAGTCGCACACCGCGGCAATTCTCTCCGCAAAAGCGCGGACCGCATCATGCTCCGGCATATTCTTCCGTTCTAAACGGTTTCTACTGTATCCCAGATACATATATCCTTTGACTTCCACGAACCGTGCGCCCGAGCCCTGCAGGATCGCCGCGTACTTCTCCGGTGCAAAGTCGTTAAGCCCGGCAACAAGCGTGATCCGGACCGCCGACCTCCGTCCCTTCAGCAGGCTCAGGCTCTCTTTCACCTGTTCCCACGTATCGGAGAGGGGGCGACAAACCTTCCGGTAAGTATCCGGATCAGGGGCCGCGAGCGAGACATACATCTGGTAAGGCCGGCACTTCGCGAGGACAGCAGGGTTCGTTCCATTGCTAACGAGGAATGTCGTATAGCCGTCCGCGTTGAACCGGTCGATCAGTTCCGGAAGCCGGGGGTAGAGCGTCGGCTCCCCGGAGAGGGAGATGGCGACATGTTTCGGGTCGAGGGCTTCCCGCCACATCGCATCAGTCACCGTGTTCTCGAGTACGGCATTGTACCCGGCAAGCGCTTTCTTCTGGAGCCGGTGGATGCCGTCGAGGATCGTATCCGGCGGGCAGTCCTCTTCTTCAGTGACCTCGTGCTCGAACGATCTCCAGCAGAAGAGGCAGCGCTGGTTGCACCGGAGCGTCGGTGTCAGCTGGACGCAG